>NZ_CAXFDV010000639.1:0-12748 GCF_964001545.1 uncultured Aquincola sp. | reverse complement strand
TGCGTGTCTCCGGTTTTCACACAGAATCTATCCACCAACTTCACAAGCCTCAAGCGGCGGTGAAGGGAAAAGTGCAAACCCTAGGTGGTGAAAGCGCGCCAATTTTGTGAAGCTTGTGAAGATGCCACCGCACGTCGAAACCGCCATCCCCGCCGGCCGCAAGCTGTTTGTCGGCGCCCGCCTGCGCCGCCTGCGTGAGCAGCGCGCCCTGAGCCAGCAGCAGCTGGCGCAGCGGCTGGGCCTGTCGCTCAGCTACGTCAGCCAGATCGAGAACGACCAGCGGCCGGTGACGGCGGCGGTGCAGCTCAAGCTGGCCGAGGTGTTCGGCGCCGAGGCAGCGCAGTTCGCCGAGCATGAACAGCACCGCCTGCTGGCCGAGCTGGACGGCGCGCTGAACGACCGCCGCCTGCTGGCCACGCCGCTGCCGGCGCCGCAGCTGGCCCGCCTGGTGGCGCAGGCGCCTGAGCTGGTGCAGGCCTTTCTGGAGCTGCACCAGCGCCACCTGCGGCTGCAGGAAGAGCATGCGCAAACCATCGACCGCTTTTATGGCGAGCTGGGCGGCGACCACCTGCGCGGCCCCATCGCGCCGCCGCCGCACGAGGCGGTGCGCGAGCACTTCAACCGGCTGGAGAACTACGTCGATGCGCTGGACCGTGCGGCCGAGGACCTGGCCGCGCGGCTGGCGCTGCAGCCCGGCCAGCGCGCCGGCGCGCTGCGGGCGCTGCTGCAGCAGCACTGCGGCATCGAGGTGGTGGCCGCGCCCGGCATGGGCGCCGACGGCAGCCTGCGCCGCTACGAGCGTGCCCGCCGCCGGCTGCACGTGCCCGCGCAGCTGACCGATGCCCAGCAGGCCTACCAGATGGCCACCCAGTACGCGCTGGTGGCCTGCCGCGAAGCCATCGACACCGTGGTGGCCGCCGCCAGCTTTGCCGATGCCGACACCCGCGCGCTGGCGGTGCAGGGCCTGGCGCACTACTTCGCGGGCGCCTTGATGCTGCCCTACCGCGCCTTCCTGGCGCAGGCGCGGGCGCTGCGCTACGACATCGAGTTGCTGGCCCAGCAGTTCCAGGTGAGCTTCGAGACCGTGTGCCACCGGCTGAGCACGCTGCAGCGCCCCGGCGAGCGGGGCGTGCCGGTGTACTTCGTGCGGGTGGACCAGGCCGGCAACATCAGCAAGCGGCAAAGCGCCACCGCCTTCCACTTCGCGCGCCATGGCGGCGCCTGCCCGCTGTGGCAGGTGCATGAGGCTTTCACCCAGCCCGGCCGCATCCTCACCCAGGTGGCCGAGATGCCCGATGGCACCCGCTTTTTCGGCATCGCCCGCACCATCGAACGCGGTGGCGGCGGTTACCAGGCACGGCGCAAGCTGTTTGCGGTGGGCCTGGGCTGCGAGCTGGCCCATGCGCACGAGCTGGTGTATGCCGACGGCCTGAACCTGGCGGCGCCGCAGCCGGTGGTGCCCATCGGCCCCGGCTGCCGCGTGTGCCCGCGGGCCGACTGCGTGCAACGCGCCTTTCCGCCGGCCGGCAAGCCGCTGGTGGTGGAGTCGGACAGCGAATCGCTGGTGTCGTACCGGTTCCGCCGATAAACGCAGAACAAGCGCCCGGAAATGGCGTTTTGCCGGGGCCTGCTGTTACACGTTGTGAAGTACAACCACGGCATGGCATGGCGTGGGTTGCGCGGTTGGCTGGCGGTCGGCGTGTTCGGCGTTGCACTGGGGTGCCAGGCCGAGGACGTTCCGCGCCTGCGCCTCAATGGCTTTGGCACCGTGGGCGTGGTGCATGTGCAGGCGCCGCAGGGCTGGGGGTTCCGCCGTTCGCACGACCAGCCACGGGTGGACGAAGCGCTGCGCGCCGACGTCGACAGCCGCCTGGGCGTGCAGGCCAACTACGAGCTGACGCCGCAGCTGGAAGCGGTGGGCCAGCTGCTGCTGGCACGCCAGCTCCAGCCGCAGCCCCTGCAGCTGGCCTTCCTGGCCTGGCGGCCCGAGCCGGGTCTGACGGTGCGGCTGGGCCGCACGAACAACGGCATCTACCAGTACTCCGACTCGCGCAACATCGGGTTCAGCTATCCCTGGGCGCGGCCCAACAACGAAACCAATGCCTCGCTGCCGCTGTACACGCTCGATGGCATCGATGCCACCTGGCAGTGGCAGCAGGCGGAGTCGTTCTGGTCGCTGCACACCTACCTGGGGCGGTCGCGCTCCACGCTGCCTTCGGCCACCGGCGGGCGCGTCACCTACGACGTGCAGCGGCTGGCCGGGGCCACGCTCAAGCACACGCGCGGCGGGCTGGAGCTGCGCGGCACCCTGGCGGTGGCGCGCGCCCAGATCCAGACCGACGAGCGCACGCTGCAGGCGGTGGCCACGCTCGACCAGCTCGGTCGCCTGCCCGGGCTGGCCAACACCCCCACCGGCGCCGACCTGCGCGACCTGCACGACACCGCGGTCGAAGCCCTGAAGACAGGCAACGTCACCTACCTGAGCCTGGGCGCCATCTACGACGATGGCGGGCCCTGGGTGGCGGCGATGGAGGCCATCGGATCGACCTCCGGGCGCAGCTACGGCGATGTGCGGCTGGGCTTCGCCAGCTTGGGCCACCGTTTCGGCGCGGTCACGCCCTTCGTGGCGGTGGGCACCGGGCGCTTCACCGGGCGCTTTGCCTCCCGCGCCGACTGGGGCCCGGACCTGATGTCCGCGCTGGGTCCGCAGATGGCGGGCATGACGATGCTGCTGATGTCCCAGATGGACCGCAACCTCAAGGGGGCGACCATGGACCAGCACTCGCTGTCGCTGGGCCTGCGCTGGGACCTGCATCCGCGTGCGGCCCTCAAGCTGCAGCACGACCGCTACTGGGTGGCGCGGCGGGGCAGCCTGACCTGGACCGACGCCGAGCCGCGTGCCGCGCGCCCGGGCGTGACCAGCCTGTCGGTCGATTTCGTGTTCTGACCGCCATGCGCTGCCGACCTCGTCATCGTTGGTTGCTGCTGGGTGCGGCCTGGCTGTTGGCCCTGGCCGCGCGGGCCGACGTCTATGTGGTGGTGCATGCGGCCAATCCGGTGCGCAGCCTCAGCCACAAGGAGCTGGTGGACCTGTACATGGGGCGCAGCCGCGTCTTCCCGCATGGGGATCTGGCCCTGCCCTTCGACCTGGCGCGCGACAGCGCGCTGCGCGAGCGCTTCTACCGCGGGCTCACCGGCATGTCGCTGGCGCAGGTCAACAGCTACTGGTCGCGCCTGATGTTCACCGGCCAGACCCTGCCGCCCGCGGCGCTGCAGACCGAGGCCGAGGTGATGGCCATCGTCAAGCGCAACAGCAATGCCATCGGTTACCTGGGCACCGAGCCCGCCGACCGCGGCCTGCGGGTGGTGCTGGTGCTGCGGGAGGACCCGTGACCCTACCGCCGCCGTCGCTGCCGCACCGCGGCCTGCAACGGCGGCTGCTGGGCTGGTTCGTGGCCGGTGCCTTGCCGGTGGTGCTGGTGGCCGGCGGCTTCGCCTACCACCTGGAAGACCGGCGCAGCGACAGCGAAACCCGCCGCACCCTGCAAGACCTGGTGAGCGCGGTGGAACGCACGGTGCAGATCGGGGCCTACTCCAACGACACCGTGCTGCTGGGCGAAGTGGCCGGCGGGCTGGTGCACCACCCGCGGCTGCAGCGCGTGCTGGTGCAGGCGGCCGATGGCCAGGTGCTGGTGGACCTATCGCGCCCGGTGGCAGCGGCCGGCGCCGCGGCCGCCCCGCCGCTGCAGATCAGCCATCTGCTGGCGTCGCCCTTTGATGCACGGGAAGTCATCGGGCGCATCGAACTCACCGCCGATCCCCAGGCGCGGCAGCGCGCCGCCCGCGAGGGCGCGCTGCGCCTGGCGGCGGCGCTGATGGCGCAAACCCTGCTGGTGGCCGTGCTGCTGTATGCGGTGGTGGCGCGGTTGGTGTCGGGGCCCATCGTGCGCATCGCCGAAGCCTTGCGCGGCATGTCGCCCGGCACCGCGGCGCGGCTGCCGGTGCCCGCCGGCCACCAGCGCGACGAACTGGGCCAGCTGGTGGGCGGCGCCAATGCGCTGCTGCAGGCCAGCGAGCAGGCCCTGGTGCGCGAGCGTGCGCTGCGCGCCGAGATCGAGGCGATGGAGGCGCAATACCGGCAGATCTTCGACAGCTCCAGCGCCGGCATCTTCGTGCTCACGCCCGAAGGGCGGCTCGTCAACAGCAACCCCACGGCGCTGCGCGTGGTGGGCTGGCCCGCGCACGGCGAGCCGCCGCTGCGCGAGGCCGACTTCCTGCAGGCGGTGTTCGCGCAGCCCCAGCAGATGCGGGCCATGATCGACCGGGCGATGGCCGAGGGCCGCACGCTGGCCGCCGACCTGGAGCTGCAGCCGCGCGACCAGGCGCCGCGCTGGGTGCATTGCCTGGTGTCGCCGCAGCGGGCCGCCGGCGCGGCGCAAGACCTGGCCAGCCCGACGCTGGTGGAAGCGGTGATGTACGACGTGACCGAGCGCATCCGCGGCGAACACGCCGCGCGCCGCCAGGCTGAACTGGACCCGCTGACCGGGCTGCTCAACCGCGCCGGCTTCCTGCGCTTCGTCGAGCCGCTGCTGGCCCGCGCCCCGGCGTCGCTGCCGCTGGCCCTGCTGTACATCGACCTGGACGGCTTCAAGCGCGTGAACGACGAGCTGGGCCATGCCGCCGGCGACCAGGTGCTGCTGGCCTGCGCCTTGCGCATGAAGCACCTGGTGCGCCGCGGCAGCGACAGCGTGGCCCGGCTGGGCGGCGACGAGTTCGTGGTGGTGGCCGACGGCCTGGCCCCCGACGACCCGGCACTGGCGCGGCTGAGCGCGCAGCTGCTGCACAGCCTGTGCGAGCCGGTGAGCATGCCCGAAGGCCGGCAGGCCCGGCTGGGCGCCAGCATCGGCATCGCGGTGTCGCCGCACCATGGCCTTGCGCTGGAAACGCTGCTGGCTGCGGCCGATGCGGCGATGTACGAGGTCAAGCGCACCGGCAAGAACAGCTTTGCGATGGCCGGCAGGCAGTAACACCCGCTTGCCAAGCTAGGGGGTGCCGGCGCCGATGGGCTGCCTACACTGCGCCGCCATGTTTGCGATGCGCACCGAAGACGGCCTGCCGCTGCACCTGCGTCGATGGTCCGCTTCGGCGCCGGCCCGCGGCACGGTGCTGCTGGTGCACGGCCTGGGCGAACACATCGGCCGCTACGACGGGCTGGCCCATGAACTCAACCGCCAGGGCTGGCATGTGATGGGCTACGACCAGCGCGGCCATGGCGCTTCGGGCGGTGCCCGTGGCCACGTGGCCGCGCCGCACAGCCTGCTGGCCGACCTGGGCCTGCTGGTGGACCATGTGCGCGCCCAGCTGCCCGGCCCGCTGGTGCTGCTGGGCCACAGCCTGGGCGGCGTGGTGGCCGCCCGCTATGCGGCCGAGGCGCTGATGCCGCGGCCCGCGCCGTGGTGCCGGCCGGTCGACGGCCTGGTGCTGTCGTCGCCCGCGCTGGACGCCGGCCTCAACGGCCTGCTGCGCGGCGTGCTGCGGGTGATGGTGAGCTTGCGGCCCGACCAGCCGCTGCACAACGGCCTGCGGGCCGACTGGCTCAGCCGCGACCCGGCCGCCGTGGCCGCCTACCGCGCCGACCCGCTGGTGCACGACCGCGTGACGCCGCGGCTGGTGCGCTTCATGGTCGATGCCGGCCTGCTGGTGCGGCTGCAGGCGCCGCGCTGGCAGCTGCCCACGCTGCTGCTGTATGCCGGTGAAGACCGCTGCGTCGATCCGCAAGGCAGCGCCGAGTTCGCGGCCCGCGCGCCCGAGCGCTGGGTCAGCAGCCGCTGCTTCGCCCATTGCCAGCACGAGATCTTCAATGAACCGGGCGCCGATGGCCGGGCGGTGGCCGAGGCGCTGCAACGCGGCCTGCAGTCGCTGCAGCGCCAGTGGCAGCCGGCCCGGCCCGAGACGCCGCAAGGTGCTTTGCGCCCGGCCTAAACTGGTCTGCATCCGCCATCCGCCCAACCCAGCGCCGAAGGACCCCGCCATGAATGCCCGCGACCCGAACCTGCCCCTGCAACCGGATGAATCCACGGCCCTGGGCGAATTCGCCGCCCGCATGTGGGACGAGGAGATCGTGCCGGCGGTCACCCGCTACATCGGCATCCCGTGCAAGAGCCCGATGTTCGACGCCGACTGGCAGAAGAACGGCCACATCGAGCAGGTGATGCGCGAGGCCGCCGAGTGGGTGGAAAGCCGCCGCGTGCCGGGCCTGACGCTGGAGATCGTGCGCATCGAAGGCCGCACGCCGGTCATCTTTTTCGAGGCGCCCGCCACCAAGGCCGGCAGCACCGACACCATCGTGCTCTACGGCCACCTGGACAAGCAGCCCGAATTCAGCGGCTGGCGCAACGACCTGGGCCCGTGGACGCCCAAGTACGAAGACGGCCTGCTGTACGGCCGCGGCGGCGCCGACGACGGTTATGCCGTGTACGCCTCGCTCACCGCCATCATGGCGCTGGACCGCCAGGGCATCCCTCGGCCGCGCTGCGTCGGCATCATCGAAGCCTGCGAAGAAAGCGGCTCCTTCGACCTGCCGGCCTACCTCGAGGTGCTGCGCCCGCGCCTGGGCGACGTGGGCCTGGTGGTGTGTCTGGACTCCGGCGCCGGCAACTACGAGCAGCTGTGGCTGACCACCAGCCTGCGCGGCATGGTCAGCGGCGTGCTGAAGGTGGAGGTGCTGACCGAAGGCGTGCACTCGGGCGACGCCAGCGGCCTGGTGCCGTCGAGCTTCCGCATCTTGCGCCAAGTGCTCGACCGGCTGGAAGACAGCCGCACCGGCGAGCTGCTGCCGCAGAGCTTCCATTGCGAGATCCCGGCTTCGCGCATCGAGCAGGCCAAGGCCACCGCCGCCATCCTGAAGGACGAGGTGTGGAAGCGCTTCCCCTGGGCCTGCGGCGCCGAAGGCAGCCCCACGCTGCCCACCACCACCGAGCCGGTGCAGGCGCTGCTCAACCGCACCTGGAAGCCGACGCTGTCGGTGGTGGGCGTGGACGGCTTCCCCGAACTCAAGAACGCCGGCAACGTGCTGCGGCCCTACACCGCCTTCAAGCTCAGCCTGCGGCTGCCGCCGCTGGTGGACGGCAACGAAGCGGCGCTCAAGCTCAAGGCCCTGCTGGAAGACAACGCGCCCTACAACGCCAAGGTCACCTTCCAGCCCGATGGTCGCGCCGGCGCTTACGGCGCCAACGGCTGGAACGCGCCCGAGCTGTCGCCCTGGCTGTACGAGGCGCTCAACAGCGCTTCGCTGGCGCAGTTCAATGCGCCGGTCGGCTTCGTGGGGCAGGGCGGCACCATCCCTTTGATGAGCATGCTGCAGCAGGGCTTCCCCAAGGCCCAGATGATGGTGTGCGGCGTGCTGGGCCCCAAGAGCAACGCCCACGGCCCGAACGAGTTCCTGCATGTGCCGTATGGCAAGAAGCTCACGGCGGCGGTAGCGCAGGTGATGGCGGCCTGCCCCTGAGCGCTGCGGTCACTTCAGCAGTTCTCGCGCTGCCTGAGGTGCAGCGAAGCTGGTGCCGTTCACGCGCACCACGGCTCCTGATCGATTGCCAGCGACACAGATGCCGGGCAGCCCGCGGTACATATCGGTAGGTGCAAGGTGGTCCACGTCTTTGCGTGACGGATCGCCATGCGGACCTGCCGATGGTCCCCGCGCGCTATACGGGCTCAGGCAGTTCAAGTCCTTGTCGCGCCAGAACCTGCTGCCAACAACGACGAGGCCGGATGAGGTGGCTGCCGTGGCAAGCCCGTTTAGCGTGGTCGCACGCCGGATCGGCGATCGCGGTGGGTCACAGTCCTGCTCTGCCTCTCGGCGCCAACGATCAGGTGCATAGCCTTCGTACTGGCTGATGAACCTAGCTTGGCGGCCCCGCACCAGTGCCCCGGGGTTCGTCTGGTTGCGACTGATGAACAGGTCGACCGGCGGCATGCATGGGTGACGCGTCCGCACGGTGATGGTCCATACGCCGTGGGCGGCGCGGGGTGCCCTGCCGCCGGTTTCCGTGGGGCCGATGTAAATCAAGGCCATGCTCGACGTGCTGTCGCTCAACGGGTTGGGAAAAACGATGGCGGCCAGATGGCTGGAGCCTACACATAGGCTCGCCTGCTTACCAGCCTTGACCATTTGCAAGGCCTTGGCGCTATGTGCGTCCTTGGCGTCATGTGGACCTGTGAGACAGAGCCCGAGGTCCCCAGCATGTCCGGCAGGCACCCGCACCGTGATCCACGTTGGCGTTTCGCTGGCGGGAGGAACCTGCAACCGAACTTCGGTCGCCCTTTCCGCTTGCAGCCCGTCCAGTCGGGCATGCGTCTCCTCGTCGCGAGCGTTGCCGGCAGCCACCACGATATGCAATTCCCGACCCCGCCGCCGCTGCTCCTGGATGAGGTCCAGCATGGCGGTTTCCAGCAGTGAGCTCCCGTCGTGGGTGCTGCGGCTGGTTCCATTGCTGATATTGACGACGATGCGGCGCGTCTGCGGGCCCGCACAGCTGCAGATGTATCGCAGCCCGTCCAGCAGCCAGCGCCCGAGACCACCGCTCGAAGAATCCTGAACACTGTCGCGCGGCAGTTCGACGAACACGATGTCGGCCTTGCTGGCTGCATCGTCGGCCGGCTTCCATGAGGGAGGGCTGTCACTCGATTGCGGCAGCCGTACATGCAGCGGACGGCTGCCCGCCAAGAGATCCAGCACGGCGGCACCGTGCGACATGCGGCGGCGCAAATTGTTCAGGCCAGCGCGGGAATAGCAGAGATCCTCGTTCACGCCATGCCCGGCTGCACTATCGGCCATCCATGCATCCATGCTTTCTCGGTGCACTTCGGTGCCATATCCGAAGTCGGCCGGGCACTGCCCCTTTGCGCCAAAGACCGCAGCTTCGTCTTGGTTCCACAGTGCCATCACCCGTGTACCGCCGCCTGGCCGGCGCAGATTGGCATGGGCGAACGGGCATCCACTGTCGATGATGCCAATGAGGTCCGCGCCTGCCTGTGGCCGCTGGGCCTGCTGGCCCGTGGTTGGGTGGGGCGGGCGGGGCCCGGGCGGGCCGGGTCGCTGCGGGATCACGGGCAGCTGCAGCTCGAACCGGTGCAGCATTCGGCCGGCTCGGCCTGCATGTATGGCGCTCAAGTAGTCCGGCGTGAAGTGAGCAGTGCAGAAGGCGGTGGAATGCCCGGGTGTGCGCGGGTAGGCAGGGGTGATCCAGCCTCCGCCCGCTCGGGCAATCTCCTGAGCCAGCTTTGCAATGCCCTGCGGCTTCTTCAGCTCGCACAGCACGGGTACGTGCGCCGGAAGCAGATCCCCGCGCCGCAAGAAGTCTTGACACAAGGTGCCGTCAGCCAGCAGCAGCAAGGGGTCTGCGCCGGCCCGTGTCACGTCACCGCCCCAGGCGCCTGGTGGCAGGGGTTGCCATGCGGGCGCTTTCATGCGTACACCAGCCCAAGCCCGCGGCACTCTTCAAGCGCCTGCACCCACAATGCGTTCATCAGGGCAGAGCGAGCCTTGGGCTGGAAGTCATGGCCGTCGTTGTCCTTCGGACGGCCAAACTCGTAGTAGTGATCCTTGCCTGAAGCACTCACCGGAGGAGACAGTGGCTGGGCGAATGGATCGAAGTCCGTGTCTTCCGGAAATCTTGTGCCGTCGAAGCGGCCCGCTCGCCAGGCCGGTACCCCTGAGCTTGGTTCGGAGTCCGGTCCGCGGCCGCCGCAGACGAAGCAGAAGTACTCACCAAGCACAGTGCCCAGCAGCCTCCCGGCCACGTTGTCGACCGGAAAGTGCACACCGGCGATGACGCGATTGGTGGCAATCCGTGCGGCCAGCCGGTGCAGCTGGGCGTTGAAGGTGCGGTAGCCTGTCCCGGTCTTCATGGTGTTGAGCAGGGCCTTGAGCACCTCGGCCACCACATAGGCCTGCGTGCAGTGGCCACTGGGCAGTGAGCCATGACCCGGGGTGGTCAGCATCGGCTGCACCTGCGCCGAGTAATCGCAAGGCCGCCAGCACGCCAGCTCGTGCTTGAACTTCATCTCGATGTAAATGGCGAACTGCACGGCCGCATCCAGCAGCTCACGGGTGTGGCGCAGGCGGTCGGCCTGGATGGGGACCAGCGCGTTCCAGAAGGCATGGTGCTGCTCGATCTGCGCGAGGATCTCCGAGGTTCGCTCCTCGCGAAGTTCCGCGTAAGACAGGACAAGGCTGATCTGCGAGGCAAACACGTTGGTCGGTGGCCTGACGAGCGTGACGCCATCGACGAAGTCTTCGAGACCGTCGTCCAGGAACTGGGCCGTGACATGGCCCGGAACGTTCGGGTGCAGCCGAAACCGCACCCGGCTCACCAGTTCCTGGGCCACCAGGTACGTGCGCACCCATGGGTCCCAGCGGTAAAGCCGGCGGTCGAGATCTGGGAACGGGTCGCCCATTTCCCACGGCGGGATGCGCTCTTCCACATCGATCACCGCACCGCGGGTGCGCGTCAGCGCCTCGCAGAACAGTGTGTTGGCGAACTGATCCGCGTACACCGAGCCGCCTGCGGACCCACCAGCCGACCCCCCGGCCGATCCGCCTGCAGACCCTCCCGCCGACCCGCCGGCGGATCCGCCCGCCGAGCCGCCAAGCAAACCCGATTGCAAAGCCATGTCGATGCTCCCCTGTTGTGCGTGTCAGGGCGGCAGGCCAGCGGCCCGCAACGCCATGCTGTAGCGCTCGCGTGTGGAGGCGGCCGCGCCTCGCGGAGCGCCGCTCATGTAGGTGCGAAGACTGAAATCCGGATCGAGTGCCACCACCCGCGCACCCAGTTCACGGGCCAGCGCCAGTTCGCCTCGCTCCACCCGTGCGATGGCAAGCGCGCGAAGTGTCGGCAGATGATTGCGATTGAGCCGCAAGGAGCGCTCTGCCAACATCACCGCGTCGTCCAGGAGACCCGCCGCCAATGCTGCACTGGCGGCAAGCCCATCGAAGTACGGCCGCATCGGGTCCAGCGGTGACAGCGAGATGGCGCGCCGCGCGCTGTTCCACGCCCGCTCGCCATCGCCGCGGAAGCCGTCCACCACGCACTGAAACAGCCAGGCGAGGGGTTCATTGGGCTTGATGGCCAGCGCGTGGTCCAGGCGTGACTGCGCCCCGGCAAGGTCTTTGAGCAGATGACAATGGACAAACCCTTCCACCGCAGGTGCCAGGGCATTTTCGGCATCACATTCCGCCGCGCGGCGCGTGTGATCCAGCGCATGCCGCGCCTCTGCCGCTGTGTCGTCGCACAGGCCGCGCGTCACCCGCAGGACGCGCCATTGCGCCAGCAGGGCCCACGGCTGCGCGGCTCGTGGCCGGCGGCCCACGAGGTGTTGCAGGACCTCGCCTGCACGTTCAAAGTCACGCGGCGGCGATCGGTGCATCAGCGACATGCCGGACAGCAGCAGAGAGAAGTCCTGCAGCGACGGCAGTGGCGTATTCACGGCATGGCGAAGGCTGCGCTCCAGAATCGCGCGCACAGCTTGCCAGGCGATCTCACGGGTCACCGGGTCATCGGGAGACAGGAGTTCTTCCTCACTCGACTCGATCCGGTCGGCCCACAGGACTTCGCCAGTGGCCGCGATGGTGAGTTCCGCGGTTATCAGGCGCCGGCTACCGACTGCCAGACAACGGCCGGCAAGCAGGTGGTCGCAACCCAGTAGTTCGCCGATCTTGCCGCTGCTGAGCGATCTCGTCGCCAGTGCCGACGATGACAGCCTGGAGATGACACGCAGGCTGTCGCTGCGAGACAGGTGCGCGATCACGCTGTCCGCAATCAACTCACCCATGGGTGAGTCGGCGGTCAAACCGCCGAACGGCATCACCGCTACGCTCGCCAGGGCACCGTCGAGCCGATCGACGGGCCAGGCACGGGACTGGATCATGCCCGGGTGCAGCGAGCCGGCATGAACCCTGATGGCATGCACTGGCTCGTCGATGTGTTTGAGATAAACCTCTCCAAGGTCTTCGAACACCGCGTCCAGACCGTCGACGCACTCGTCGCGTGCTTCCGGGGAAATGGTGATGTCGCCCGGTCGACTCAGCTCGGCCAAGCGGGCAGCCAGGTTGACCCCGGAGCCGTAGATGTCCAGCTCGTCCACGATCACCTCGGCCACATGCAAGCCCATACGCAGCGCGAAGGCCACTGGGTCTTGCGCTCCGCCGCGGTGACGTTCGACGAAATCGCGCAGGGCCAGCCCAGCAGCCAATGCTGCGTGCGCATCCCTGAAATCCAGCAGCATGCCGTCACCCAGACTTTTGACCAGCCGGCCGCCGTGTGCAGGTAGCAGTTCCACTTGCACTTCCCGGGCGAAACGGCGCCAGCGGCCTATGAACGCATCCTCGTGCAAGCGCATGAGCCGTACAGACTCAACCACATCCACGACCAGGATCGCGCGACGCCTGCGTCGTGGTGCTTGGTCGAGTGGCATGACAGTCATGGTGCTGCATCGTGGCGCGGTCTCCGGGAGCCGGCATCCCCATTTCGACGGATGACCTGCCGCCGATAAACTGTCCCTTTCAAAGAACAAGACTGCCAATGGAGACAAGTTCGCAGGAAGATGGAGTGGCGCCCGTCAAAGTCCCTCTCGCCCTCGAAGACTGGTGCGCCGTGATCCTCATGGCCGCGCTGGTGCTCATCACCTTCGCCAACGTGGTGGTGCGCTACTTCAGCAACCAGTCCTTCGCCTGGACCGAGGAGATCTC
>NZ_CAXFDV010000638.1:0-3547 GCF_964001545.1 uncultured Aquincola sp. | reverse complement strand
CTGGAACACCAGGTTGCCCGCCGTGGTCAGCGTGCCGCCGTTCCACGGCGAGACATGCTCCTTGCGCCACACCTCCTTCTGCTGCACCGGGTCCCAGGCCAGCAGCCGGCCGAAGGGCTGGCTCTTGGGCGCTTCCACGTTGGCGCGCATGGCCGTGTTCCAGCCCAGGCCGGCCATGGGCTCACCCGGCTGGTTGGCATTGAAGCGCCAGTCCTTGTCGTCCATCAGGTTGAAGGGCACGTTCTGCGCCGGCAGGTACACCAGGCCCGTCTGCGGGTTGAAGGACATCGGGTGCCAGTTGTGCGCACCGAAGGGTCCGGGAATGGCGTCGAAGGGCTTGTCCTTCACACGCGCCATCTCGGTCTCGATCGGGCGGCCGTTCTTGTCATAGCCGCTGGCCCAGTTCACCGGCACGAAGTTCTGCGCCGAGATGAACTGCCCGTTGGTGCGGTCGATGACGAAGAAGAAGCCGTTCTTGGGCGCATGCAGGATGACCTTGCGCGGCTTGCCGTCGATGCGGATGTCGGCCAGGATCATCGGCTGGGTGGAGGTGTAGTCCCAGTTGTCGCCCGGCGTTTCCTGGTAGTGCCACTTGTAGGTGCCGGTGTCGGGATCCAGCGCCACGATGGAGGCCAGGTACAGGTTGTCGCCGCCCGCCGGGCTGCGCTTGCGGGCCGACCAGGGTGAGCCGTTGCCCACGCCCACGTACATCAGGTTCAGCTCGGGGTCGAAGGTGAGCGTGTCCCACGCGGTGCCGCCGCCGCCCCCTTCCCAGTAGCGGCTGCTGGCATCCCAGGTCTTGGCCGCAGCGGCCATGGCCTCGTTCTCAAACGGCTTGGACGGATCGCCCGGCACGGTGAACCAGCGCCACTTCTGCTCGCCGGTCTCGGCGTCGTAGGCGGTGATGTAGCCGCGGGCACCGTATTCGGCACCGCCGTTGCCGATGATCACCTTGCCCTTGAACACCCGCGGTGCCCCGGTGATGGTGTATGAGAACTTGGGGTCGGCGATGGTGTCCTTCTCCCAGACCTTGCGGCCGGTGGCGGCGTCCAGCGCGATCAGGCGGCCGTCGAAGGCGCCCACGTACACCTTGCCCTTCCACAGCGCCACGCCGCGGTTGACTACGTCGCAGCAGCCCTTGTAGCCCTTGGCACGGTCCACCTGCGGATCGAAGGTCCACAGCCGCTGGCCGGTGCGCACGTCCACCGCATGCACCACGCTCCAGGAGGCGCTGACGTACATCACCCCGTCCACCACCAGCGGCGTGGCCTCTACCCCGCGGGTGGATTCGAGGTTGTAGGTCCAGGCCAGGCCCAGCCGCTTCACGTTGGCGCTGTCGATTTGCTTGAGTTGGCTGAAGCGAGTCTCGGCATAGTCAAGCCCATGGCTGGGCCAGTCGCGGGTGGTGGCGGCATTGGCCTGGATGCGGGCGCCGTCGAGCTTTTGCACGGCGTTGCCGGCGCCCGGGGCCGACAGGGCCGGTAGCGCTGCCAGCGCGCCGCACAGCACCCACAGCGCGCGGTAGAGGTTTTGTCCTTGCATCATGGTGGTGGCTCCTTGAATCAGAAGATCTGCAGCAGGCGCAGGTTCACGCGGCCGGATTCACGCAGGCCCTCGCGCACGCGCAGGTCGCGCCCCACGGTGGTCAGCAACTGGGTCTTGGGCCCGATGAAGTAACCCGCGCCCAGCGCAAAGCGCGTGGTGGCCAGGCGGTTGTGTTGCGACTCGCCTTCGATGGACTGCTCGCCGCCCGCGGTGTGCGACAGGCCCAGCCGCCAATCCAGCGCATCGCTGGCATGCCAGCGCAGCCAGCCCTGGAGCTGGAACACCGGCTTCTGGCGCAGCGTCAGGCTGCCGGTGCCGTAGTCGTCGTTGCGGCCGTGCCAGGTCACGTCGGCGGCGGCGTCCAGCGTCAGCTGCGGGCCCAGCGGGCGGATGTAGCCGGCCTGCAGCGCCCACTTCCAGCGGTTCTCGCCGACGTTGACGCCCTGGCTGCGGTCGTACGAGCCGGTGGGCACCCACACGAAGGGCGTGATGCCGAAATAGGTCTTGGTCTGCGGATCGTTGATCAGCCAGGCGGTGGCGGCCAGCATCAGGTCGCCGACGCCGCTGTCCTTGCCGAGGGCCGACAGGTCGTCCTTGGCGCGCAGCCGGGCCACCGGCAGCAGGAACTGCGGATCGATGGTGATGCCGCCCAGCCGCATGAAGTGCACCACCCGCAGAATGCCCACGTCCGAGCTCAGGCCGGCATCGATGGGCACGCGCTCGCCGCCGGCATACAGCCGGTTGCGTTCGGCATGCTGGTAGTAGGCCAGGCCCAGCGTGGTGCCGGCCGGCAAGGCGGTGTAGTCGCCGGCATCCACGTCCACGGCATGGGCGGGTGCGCTGGCCAGGCCCAGCACGGCGCAGGTGGCCGCGACGGTGGCTCTCAGGCGCAGGTTCATGGGTTTGTCTCCTCAGGCAGTCTTGTCGTGGTGTCTGCGGGCTCAGGCGGCGATGAAGACCGACTTGGTCTCCAGGTAGGCGTCGATGGCTTCGCGGCCCAGGTCGCGCCCGATGCCCGACTGCTTGTAGCCACCAAAGGGCATGCCGGGGTCGAGCATGCTGTGGCAGTTGACCCAGACGGTGCCGGCACGCAGCCGCGGAATGAGCTGGTGCACGCGTGTGAGGTTGTTCGACCAGATGCTGGCGCCCAGCCCATACGGGGTGTCGTTGGCCTGGCGCGCGACTTCGTCCAGGTCGTCGTACGGCATCGCGGTGAGCACCGGGCCGAAGATCTCTTCCTGCACCACCCGGTGCGCATGGTTCACGTTGGTCAGCACCGTGGGCTGCACGAAGTAGCCCTTGTCACCGGCGCGCCGCCCGCCGCTCAGCACTTCGGCGCCATCGCGCCGGCCCGATTCGATGTAGCCGCACACCCGGTCGAGCTGCTCCTGCGACACCAGCGGGCCCATCTGCGCCGCCGGGTCAAGGCCATGGCCCAGCGGCATCTGCTTGGCGATCGCCGCCACGTCGGCCACCACACGATCGAACATGCGCCGCTGCACATACAGGCGCGAGCCGGCACAGCACACCTGCCCATGGTTGAAGAAGATGGCCTGCGCCGCGCCGGCTGCAGCGGCGGCGGGGTCGCAATCGTCGAGCACGATGACCGGCGACTTGCCGCCCAGCTCCAGCGTCACCCGGGCCAGCCGGTCCATCGCGGTGCGGCCGATCAGCTTGCCGGTCTCGGTGGAGCCGGTGAAGCTGATCTTGTCCACGCCCGCATGGGCCGTCAGCGGCGCACCAGCGCCGGGGCCATCGCCGGTGACGATGTTGACCGCACCGGCCGGAAAGCCCGCTTCCATCAGCAGCTCACCCAGCATCAGCGCGGTCAACGGCGTCTGCTCCGCGGGCTTGAGCACCACGCTGCAACCGGCGGCCAGTGCCGGGGCCAGCTTCATCACCGCCATCAGCAGCGGGAAGTTCCACGGCACGATGGCCGCCACCACGCCCACGGCTTCACGCCGGGTGAAGGTGACGAACTGCGCCGAGGGCGGCGCGAAGG
>NZ_CAXFDV010000637.1:0-2228 GCF_964001545.1 uncultured Aquincola sp. | reverse complement strand
GCGAAGTTGCGGCCGGTCTTGCCCAGCACGGCCACGGTGCCGCCGGTCATGTACTCGCAGCCGTGGTCGCCGGTGCCTTCCACCACCGCGGTGGCGCCGGACAGCCGCACCGCGAAGCGCTCACCCGCCACGCCGCGGAAGAAGGCTTCGCCGCTGGTGGCGCCGTACAGCGCGGTGTTGCCGGCGATGATGTTCTTGCCCGCATCGCCACGGAAGTCGAGGCTGGGGCGCACCACCACGCGGCCACCCGACAAGCCCTTGCCGGTGTAGTCGTTGGCGTCACCGATCAGGTACAGCGTGATGCCGGTGGCCAGGAAGGCGCCGAAGCTCTGGCCGCCCGTGCCTTCCATCTGGATGAAGATGGTGTGGTCGGGCAGGCCCTCGGGGCGGTGCTTGATCAGCTCGCCCGACAGCATGGCGCCCACGCTGCGGTTGAGGTTGCGCGCGGCTTCCAGCAGCTGCACCTTCTCGCTACGCTCGATGGCGGGGCGGCACTTCTCGATCAGCTTGCGGTCCAGCGCCTTGTCCAGGCCGTGGTCCTGGCCTTCCACGTGGTAGCGGGCCACGTCGGCCGGCATCGCCGGCTGGTGGAACACGCGGCTGAAGTCCAGGCCGCGCGCCTTCCAGTGCTCGATGCCCTTCTTCATGTCCAGCAGGTCGGAACGGCCGATCAGCTCGTCGAAGCTGCGCACGCCCAGCTGCGCCATGATCTGGCGCGCTTCTTCGGCGACGAAGAAGAAGTAGTTGACGACGTGCTCGGGCTTGCCCGAGAACTTCTTGCGCAGCACCGGGTCCTGCGTGGCCACGCCCACCGGGCAGGTGTTCAGGTGGCACTTGCGCATCATGATGCAGCCTTCGACCACCAGCGGCGCGGTGGCGAAGCCGAACTCATCGGCGCCCAGCAGCGCGCCGATCACCACGTCGCGGCCGGTCTTCATCTGGCCGTCGGCCTGCACGCGCACGCGGCCGCGCAGGCGGTTCAGCACCAGAGTCTGCTGCGTGTCGGCCAGGCCCAGTTCCCAAGGCGAGCCGGCATGCTTGATCGACGACCAGGGCGACGCGCCCGTGCCGCCGTCGTGGCCGGCGATGACCACATGGTCGGCCTTGCACTTGGTGACGCCGGTGGCGATGGTGCCCACGCCCACTTCCGACACCAGCTTGACGCTGACGCTGGCCTTGGGGTTGGTGTTCTTCAGGTCGTGGATCAGCTGCGCCAGGTCTTCGATCGAGTAGATGTCGTGGTGCGGCGGCGGGCTGATGAGGCCCACGCCCGGCACCGAGTAGCGCAGGAAGCCGATGTAGTCGGTCACCTTGCCGCCCGGCAGCTGGCCACCCTCGCCGGGCTTGGCGCCCTGGGCCATCTTGATCTGGATCTGGTCGGCCGACACCAGGTACTCGGTGTTGACGCCGAAGCGGCCCGAAGCCACCTGCTTGATCTTGCTGCGCAGGCTGTCGCCGGCCTTGAGTTCGTAGTCGACCTCGATGACCTTGCCGCCGATGACGTCGGACACCTTGGTGCCCTGGGCGATGGGGATGCCCTTGAGCTCGTTGCGGTAGCGCGCCGGGTCTTCGCCGCCTTCACCGGTGTTGCTCTTGCCGCCGATGCGGTTCATGGCCACGGCCAGCGTGGCATGCGCCTCGGTGGAGATGGAGCCCAGCGACATCGCGCCGGTGGCAAAGCGCTTGACGATCTCGGCCGCCGGTTCCACCTGGTCCAGCGGAATGGCCTTGGCCGGGTCGACCTTGAACTCGAACAGGCCGCGCAGCGTCATGTGACGGCGGCTCTGGTCGTTGATCAGCTGCGCGTATTCCTTGTAGGTGTCGAACTTGTTGGCGCGGGTGGCGTGCTGCAGCTTGGCGATCGCGTCCGGCGTCCACATGTGCTCTTCACCGCGGGCGCGCCAGGCGTACTCGCCGCCGGCGTCCAGCATGCTGGCCAGCAGCGGGTCGTCGCCGAAGGCCTGGCGGTGCATGCGCAGCGCTTCTTCGGCCACCTCGAACACGCCGATGCCGCCCACCTGCGTGGCGGTGCCGCGGAAGTACTTCTCGACCATCGGCTTGTCCAGGCCGATGGCCTCGAACAGCTGGGCGCCGCAGTAGCTCATGTACGTCGACACGCCCATCTTGGACATGATCTTCGACAGGCCCTTGCCGACCGCCTTGACGTAGTTGTAGATGGCCTTGTCGGCCGACAGGTCGCCCGGCAGCTCCTTGTGCAGCGCGGCCAG
>NZ_CAXFDV010000636.1:0-9791 GCF_964001545.1 uncultured Aquincola sp. | reverse complement strand
CGGGCCCCACAGCCAGGCGGCGTCGGCCTGGCCGTCGGCCAGGGCCTGCAGGCCTTCTTCGGCCGAGCGCACCGTCACCGCCTGCATGCCCGGCGTGGTGGCCAGCAGATGGTGCGGCGGCGTGAGCAGCTGCACCGCCACCCGCTGGCCGCGCAGCGCGGCCAGGCCGTCCACCCGCTGGCCGGGCGGCAGCACCAGGGTATAGCGGTGCACGATGAAGGGCGCCGACATCACCACCTGCGGCCGCATGAAGTCGCCTTCGGCGGGCAGGCCGATGTAGAGATCGCAGCGCTGGGCCAGCAGCGTGCTGCGCACCGCGCGCTTGCCGTACAGCGTGGGGTACCACACCTCCTGCGCGCTGCCGCGGCCCAGGGCCTCGGACAGCTTGTCGGCCAATTCCACGTAAAAGCCCTTGGGGCCTTCGGCGGCGCTGGAAAACGGCAGGTTGTCGGGGTCGGCGCAGGCGCGCAGCGGACCTTCGGCGGCGGCTGCCGCCGGCGCGGCCTCGGCGCTGCCCACGGTGGCCGCCAGCACAGCCACCACCGCCGTTGCCCGCCACTTGTCTAGACAGGTCGTCATCGTCAGCCTCCGGCCCGTCACAGCGAGAAGACGAACAGTGCGCCGCCTTCGGGCGTGGACAGCATGGTCTTGCCCAGGTCGCCCAGGAAGGCAGGGATGGACGCGGTGCGGCCCACCACGATGGCCACGTACTGCTTGCCGCCGGCGGTGAAGGTCATGGGGCCGGCCCCGATGCCGGAGCCCAGGTTCATGCGCCACAGCACCTCGCCGGTCTTGGCGTCGAGCGCGCGGAACAGGCCGCTGTTGTTGCCCGCGAACACCAGGCCGCCGCCGGTGGCCAGGGTGCCGCCGTTGAAGGGGGTGGTTTCCTTCAGGCCCCAGGCCTTGCGCTGGTTCACCGGGTCCCAGGCCACCAGCTCGCCCAGAAAGTCGCCGGGGCCGGGCTTGGCCGGGAACTCCTTGCCCAGGTACATGGTGCCCTTCTTGTACTGCACCTCGGTGGCGGCCATGTCCATGCACACGTTGTTGGCCGGGATGTAGACCAGCTGCGTCTGCGGATGGAAGGACATCGGCTGCCAGTTCTTGCCGCCCAGCAGGTTGGGGCAGATGTCGCTGGCGTTGTGGCCGGTGCGCGGGCGCTTGTCGGCCACTTCGATCGGCCGTGCGGTGGCCAGGTCGATGCCGGTGGCCCAGTTGGTGGGCACGAAGGGCTTGGCCGAGATCAGCTTGCCGCTGCTGCGGTCGGCCACGTAGAAAAAGCCGTTGCGGTCGGCCTTCATCATCACCGGCTGGCTCTTGCCGTCGATCTTCAGGTCGGTCAGCACCGCCTCGTTCACGCCGTCGAAGTCCCAGGCGTCGTACGGCGTGCCCTGCAGCCACCATTTGATCTTGCCGGTGTCGGCATCAAAGGCCACCGTGGAGCTGGTGTACAGGTTGGTGGTGGCGCCATAGTCGCTGCTGTCGGGGCCGCGCAGCGCGTTGTTCCACGGGCTGGGGTTGCTGGTGCCGTAGAAGATGGTGTTGGTCTTGGCGTCGTAGCTGCCGATCAGCCAGGCCGCGCCGCCGCCGTTCTTCCAGCTGTCTCCCTTCCAGCTGGCGCTGTTGGGGTCTCCTTCGCCCGCGGTGGTGTAGGTGTTCCACAGCTGCTTGCCGGTGTGGATGTCGTAGGCGCTGAGCGCGCCGCGCACGCCGTATTCGCCGCCGCCGAAGCCGGTGACCACCGTGTTCTTGACCACCAGCGGTGGCGAGGTGATCACCGCGCCCTGCTTGTAGTCCACCACCTTGGTGTCCCACAGCTCCTGGCCGGTCTTGGCGTCCAGCGCCACCAGGTGGCCGTCGAGCCGGCCGACGAAGATCTTGCCGCTGCCGTAGGAAACGCCGCGGTTGACCACGTCGCAGCAGCCGTACTGCATGGTGTCGCCGGGCAGGTCGGGCTCGTAGCGCCAGCGGATGGCGCCGGTGGCGGCGTCCAGCGCAAACACCGTCTTGGGCCCCCACGAGCTGGAGACGTACAGCGTGTCGCCCACCACGATGGGCGTGGACTCGTTGGAGCGCAGCGCGCCCAGCTGCAGCGTGTAGGCCAGCTTCAGGTTCTTCACGTTGCCCGTGGCGATCTGCTTGAGCGGGCTGTAGTGGGTGTTGGCGTAGTCGCGGCCATACATCGGCCACTGGCCTTCTTGTGTTGTCAACTTGGCCAGGTCGTCGTTGGCCAGGGCACTGCCCATGGGCAGGCCGAAGGTGGCGGTGAAAGCAGCGGCCAGCAGCGGGCCGCCCCAGCGCGTGGGGAAGGTGGTCACGGGTTTGTCTCCTCGGGAACTGGAAAAGGGGCCCGGTGGTCCGGGCCATGCGCGCCAGAAGGCCGCGTCAGAAGAAGCCGAGCGCCTGGTCGCTGTAGCTGACCAGCAGGTTCTTGGTCTGCTGGTAGTGGTCCAGCATCATCTTGTGGTTCTCGCGGCCGATGCCCGACTGCTTGTAGCCGCCGAAGGCGGCATGCGCCGGGTAGGCGTGGTAGCAGTTGGTCCACACGCGGCCGGCCTGGATGCCGCGGCCCACGCGGAAGGAGGTGTTCATGTCACGCGTCCACACGCCGGCGCCCAGGCCGTAGGCCGAGTCGTTGGCGATGGTCAGGGCTTCTTCTTCGTCCTTGAAGGTGGTGACCGACACCACCGGGCCGAAGATCTCTTCCTGGAAGATGCGCATCTTGTTGTGGCCCTTGAACACCGTGGGCTGCACGTAGTAGCCGCCCTTGAGGTCGCCTTCCAGCACGCTGCGGCCACCGCCGATCAGGCAGGCTGCGCCTTCCTGGCGGCCGATGTCCATGTAGCCCAGGATCTTTTGCAGCTGCTCGTCGGACGCCTGCGCGCCGATCATCGTGCTCATCTCCAGCGGGTTGCCCTGCTTGATGGCGCGCACGCGTTCCACCGCGCGTTCGATGAAGGCTTCGTAGATCGATTCCTGGATCAGCACGCGCGAAGGGCAGGTGCACACCTCGCCCTGGTTGAGCGCAAACAGCGCAAAGCCTTCCAGCGCCTTGTTGAAGAAGGCGTCGTCCTTGCCCATCACGTCGGCGAAGAAGATGTTGGGCGACTTGCCGCCCAGCTCCAGCGTCACCGGGATCAGGTTCTGGCTGGCGTACTGCATGATCAGCCGGCCGGTGGAGGTTTCGCCGGTGAAGGCGATCTTGGCGATGCGCTTGCTGCTGGCCAGCGGCTTGCCGCATTCCAGGCCGAAGCCGTTGACCACGTTGACCACGCCCGGCGGCAGCAGGTCGCCGATGGTCTCCATCAGCACGAGGATGGACACCGGCGTCTGCTCGGCCGGCTTGAGCACCACGCAGTTGCCGGCGGCCAGCGCGGGCGCCAGCTTCCACACCGCCATCAGCAGCGGGAAGTTCCACGGGATGATCTGGCCCACCACGCCCAGCGGTTCATGGAAGTGGTACGCATAGGTCTGCGGGTCGATCTCGCAGATGCTGCCTTCCTGCGACCTCACGCAACCTGCGAAGTAGCGGAAGTGGTCCACCGCCAGCGGCAGGTCGGCGAAGGTGGTTTCGCGGATGGGCTTGCCGTTGTCCCAGGTCTCGGCGGCGGCCAGCATCGGCAGGTGGGCTTCGATGCGGTCGGCGATCTTGTTGAGCACCACCGCACGCTCGGCCGGCGAGGTCTTGCCCCAGGCGGCCTTGGCCGCGTGGGCCGCGTCCAGCGCACGTTCCACGTCCTCTTCGGTGGAGCGCGGGATCTCGCAGAACACCTGGCCGGTGATGGGCGTGACGTTCTCGAAGTAGCGGCCCTGGGTGGGCTCGACCCACTGGCCGTTGATGTAGTTGCCGTAGCGCTTCTTGAAGGGAACGGGGGTGCCGAAGCGGCCGGGTTCGAGCATGTTCATGACGTGTCTCCAGAGGTGGCGGGTTGCGGACTTCGAGCGGCCTTGGCGTTGCGGCGCGCTGCACCCTCTTTCTGCAGAGCCTGTGCCACCTCACCCCGGGTTTTCACCGAAGTCCGCTGCGCTGCCGAGGGAAGCGATGGTGGGCATGCCGCTCCACAATCGCTGCAGCCGGCCGTGGTCTGGCCGGCTGCGACAGACGGCCCCGCCGCGTTGTCGCAAGCTGCGACAAGCCGCTGCGGCGGCAGGCGCAAAACGCGACCGGACGAGACGCGGAGACAGCGCATGCAACATTCCCCCGCCGAAGCAGCCCAGATGCAGGCCGCGCGGCGCCGGTTCATCGAAGAGGGCACCTGGCCCGTGGATGCCGCCAAGCCGCTGCCGCAGTGGATCGAACGGTCCTGGCAGCGCTGCCGTGGCCTGGTGCCGGGGCCTGAGCCGCTGGCGCGCTCGGTGTTCGCCGGCCGGCTGGAAGCCTCGCGCAAGCTCATCGACCATGCGCAACCCGAGCTGGAAGCGCTGGCCGAGCAGATGGCCCATACCCGCAGCGTGCTCATCCTCACCGATGCGCAGGGCCTGATCCTGGAAGAGGGCGGCAGCAGCGAGTTCCTGCGCCGCGCGCAGCGGGTGGCCTTGCAGCCAGGGGTCGATTGGTCCGAAGGCCAGTGCGGCACCAATGCCATCGGCACCGCGCTGGTGGAGCGGCAGGCGCTGGAAGTGCGCGGCGCCGAGCACTTCCTGGACGAACACCACATCCTGCATTGCGCGGCCGCGCCCATCCTCTCGCCGCGCGGCGAGGTGCTGGGCGTGCTGGACGTCTCGGGCAGTGCCTCGGAGATGCACCAGCATGCGCTGGCGCTGGTCAAGCTGGCCGGCGAGCAGATCGAGCACCGGCTGATCCATGCCGATGCGCAGGGCCGGCGGCTGCTGCGCTTTCATACCAAGGCCACGATGCTGGGCACCGCACGTGAAGCGGTGCTGCTGCTGGAAGACGACCGCATCGTCGGCGCCAACTCCATCGCGCTGCGGGCGCTGGGGCTGCGCTGGGGCGCGCTGCTCGACCGGCCGATGGACGAGTTGTTCGACCGCCAGTGGCGCCGGCTGGAAGGCAGTGCCGGCCTGCTCACCACCCAGGCGGGTGATGGCTTTGCCGCCGCCTGGCAAACCCCGGTGGTGGTGGCTGCCGCCGCCGCGCGGCCGGCCGTGGCGCCGTCGCTTCGCCCCGCACCGGGCTTCGTCACCGACGACACGCTGGAGCCTTTGCTGGCCCGCGCGGTGCGCGTGCTGGACGCCGGCAGCTCGGTGCTGCTGCAGGGCGAAACCGGCGCCGGCAAGGACGTGTTCGCCGGCCTGCTGCACCAGCGCAGCCAGCGTGCACGCGGGCCCTTCGTGGCGCTGAACTGCGCCGCGCTGCCCGAAACCCTGGTGGAGGCCGAGCTGTTCGGCTATGCCGAAGGCGCTTTCACCGGCGCGCAGCGCAAGGGCCAGATCGGCCGCGTGCGTGAGGCCGATGGTGGGGTGCTGTTTCTCGACGAGATCGGCGACATGCCGCTGCTGCTGCAGTCGCGCCTGCTGCGTGTGCTGCAGGAGCGCAGCGTGACGCCGCTGGGCGGTGGACGCAGCGTGCCGGTGGACTTTGCGCTGGTGTGCGCCACCCACCGCGACCTGGCCGCGATGGTGGAGGCCGGCCAGTTCCGCGCCGACCTGTACTACCGGCTGCAGGACTACATCGTGGCGCTGCCGGCGCTGCGCGACCGGCGCGACATTCCGGCGGTGATCGAGCGGCTGTTCGCGCAGGCGGGCGGCCCGGCGCGGGGTTTGAAGCTGTCGGCCGAGGCGCTGGCTGACCTGGCCGCGCGACCCTGGCCCGGCAACCTGCGCCAGCTGGCCAGCACGCTGCGCACGCTGGTGGCACTGGCCGATGCGGGCAGCACCATCGGCGTGGCCGACCTGCCGCCGGCCGCGGCGCCGCGGGTGGTGGCCACGCCCACGCTGCCGGAGTCCGCCGGCTTGCCTGCGGGCGAGTCGATCGGCCTGCCGTTGGGCGCAGCGGCATCCGCCGCCGCCGATACGCCGGGCGCCGACCTCCGCAGCCTGACGGCCGAGGCCATCGACCGCGCGCTGCAGGCCCACCAGGGCCGTGTGGCTGCAGCGGCGCGTGCGCTGGGCGTGCACCGCAGCACCGTCTACCGCCACATCGCCCAGCGTGCGCAAGAGGCGCAGCAGGGCGGACCCATGAACGCGACCGGCGGCTGAAGCGGGCGGGGTCCGCTCAGCGCGCGCCGGCCTCGCGCCGCAACTGCCGCAGGCATTCTTCGCGCACCGCGCGCACGGGATGCGCGTGGCAACGGCGAAGGCGTTCGGCCATGTCGGGCGCGGGTGGCGCAGCGGTGGAAGCACCCGCCTCAGGCGGGTGCGACGCAGGGGCGCCTGGCGGCATGGACGCACCGGGCGCGCCGCTGGCCGATCCCGCGGGCGCGGAAGCCGCATCCACGGGCGCAGCCGCCAGCGGCCCGCACACCGCCCACAGCAGGCAGGCCGCCACCGCCACCAGCCAGTAGCCGCCCGCGCCTCGCCAGTTCATGCGGCGCATGTCAGCACCCCACCGCCGGGCCCCGCTCAGCCTCGCGAAGCCGCCGAGCGACGCCGCGCCAGGCTGCCCACCGCCACCAGCCCGGCCAGCGCCATCGCCCAGGTGGAAGGCTCGGGCACCGCCGCCACCGTGGCCAGGCCCGAGATGGTGAGGCTGCTGCCGCCCGCGCCCACGCCGGCAAAGCTCAGTGAGCGGCCGGAGATGGATTGCCCGTCGTCCGACAGCGCCAGCCGCAGTGTCAGCCGCTCGTTGGGGCCCAGTGTGGCGGTGTTCCATTGCAGGCCCATCACCGCATCGCAGCCGCCGGGTGCCAGGCAGGCCGCATCGGGCGCGCCGTCGGTGAGGTTGGCATTGGCGCTGAAGCGGCCCAGGATGCTGTTGAACGGATCGCTGGTGAAGGCATGCACCTCGCGCCGCGCGGCTTCACCCGGCAGCGCCGCGCCCCAGCTTTCACTGGCCCGGTCGAGGAAGTCGGTCTGCTGGCCATCGGGGTTGGCAAACACCATGAAGCGCAGCTGCGAGAAGCTCTCGCTCATGCTCTTGTTGGTGATGCGGTAGTCGATGGTCATCAGCCCGGTGCCGACGCCGCCCAGCTGCACGCTGTAGTCCAGCGCGGGGTTCAGCGCCGTGACGCTGCTGGGGCTGCCGGCGCTGCCCAGCCCGGTGATGAAGAGCTGCGGCACCAGCTCGAAGACATTGCCGCTGCTGCCGTAGGCGATGTCGGTGAAGCGGCCAGCCAGATCGGGCCCGCCGCTGGGCGAGACGGCAGCCTGGGCGCTGGGCAACAGGCCGGCGCAGGCCAATGCAGCCGCCAGGGCGGCCAGCGGGCGGGGGGTGCGATGACGAGGGTTCATGGGCAGTCTCCGGTGGGGCAGGTCAAGGGGGCAAGGCAAGGGGCTTCAGCGGGCCGCACGTTCGGCCTCCGTCTGCTGCACCAGGTCGTACTCGCGCACTAGGCCGGGCGCGAAGAAGGCCTTCTCGGTGGATTCCACGCGGCCGGGGCCGGCCTGCGACACGATGACCTTGAGGGCAGGCCGCATCACCCCGCACACCGGGCACAGCGGCGGGTTGGGGTCGTCGGGGTTGGGGTAGGCCTTGCGCAGCCCGATGAGGATGGACAGCGAGCCCACGCGCCGAACGCCTTCGTTGTACAGGTCCTCGGTGATCTCATTGACCAGCGCGCTGGCCGACTTCACCAGCCTGGCGTCCAGCTTGGGGTCCATCTGCGCATCGAACCAGCCATCGACCCGCGCGAACTGCACGCCGGCATCGTTGACCGCGATCACGGCCTGCCCCGGCGCAATCGCATGGTTGAGCTGGATGCCGCTGGCCGCATCCCGCAGCAGGCCGCCCGGCACGTTGAAGGCTCGCGGCAGCACCACCACCTTCTGCAGCTCGAACTGCTTGCCTTGCTGGCCGGCCTCGTCGGCGATGCCGGCCATCAGCGTGCGCACGGGGTAGGGGTTCTTGGCGCCGGGCGGCGGCTGCGGAATCTCCGACTTCGGAATGCCCAGCAGCTCGGCAAAGGCCAGGGCCTGCTTGTAGGCCTCTTCGTCGCTCAGCCGCAGCGGGCGGGGCGCGTCTTCGCTGCCGGGCTTGAAGGCCGGGCGGCGGTAGAACTTGATGTTGCCCATGCCGATGTTCTTGCTGAACGACAGCATGGTGTAGGCGCCGGTGGCGTCGTCGCGCGAGCCGGCGTCGAGCGTGCAGTCGCCTTCGTCGGCTTCCTTCTGCGCGGTGGTGGCCTGGCGGCAGTCGGGCGCAGGCACCGGGCTGCCACGGCCGAAGGTGGCCTGGGCCACGCGGCCGGGGTTGAAGCCGCGCGAGATGGCGCCATCGGGCCGGATGTTCATCAGGCGGTTGACGGTCTCGCCAGGGCCGTTGGGCAGGGCGCGCGACAGCGCGGCGGCCACGGTCTTCTGCAGTTCGTCCTGGCGGCTCTGGGCCTGCGCCTGCAGGCCGGTGAGCGTGGCCACGGCGGCCAGCGCGGCCGCCGCGATGCGGGTGTGCTTGTTCATGGTGGTGTCCTTGCGTGGGGCGCTGCGCGGCTCAGGGATTGAAGGGGCTCTGGCCGACGGGGTCGCAGCCGCGGTAGCCCATCCAGGCGTAGTGCGCATTGCCGCTGGGGGGACCGAAGGCGGCGCTGTTGTTGTAGCGCTCGTTGAGCAGCCGGTTGAGCGCGTTGCCGCCGGTCGGGCCCACGGTCATGGCGGTGGGGCACTGGTCCTGGCAGGTGCCGAACCAGCCCAGCGGGTCGTAGGCGGCGCAGCTGAACTGGTTGTTCTTGTAGTGGTTGGTCACCCACGCGGTGGCCACCGGCATGAAGTGCCCGTCCTGCGCGGTGTCGGCATAGTCGCCGTTGAAGCTGCTGCTGATCCACATGATGCCGTGGAAGCCGGTGAACACATGCAGGCCCTTGGGCGTGCCGGGTTCCTTCATGGCCACCCGCATGTTGGCGAAGTAGTCCTGGTTCAGGCTGAAGCACGACGAGGCATGCATGAACTTCAGGTTGCTGTCGCCCAGGAAGGTGGTGCCGCCGGCGGTGCCCATCTTCAGGCTGCACTGGCCCTTCCAGCTGTTGCGCATCAAGGCGCCCCAGGCATTGCCGGCGTCGAAGCCGTGGGCCGCCAGGATGGCCGCGTCGGGCCAGTCGATGTAGCTGAAGTCGGCGCAGGCCGCGTCGTAGCGCGGGTCGCAGAAGCGGCGCAGCGTGGTGCTGCCGTCGATGAACTGCCCGGTCTTGGCATGGCCCATTGCGCCCATGCGCTGGTACCAGGCGTTGGCCATGCCGGGCCAGGCGGCGCGGTCGGCGTCGGTGTCGCCGGGCGCGCAGGTGCCGCCGCTCCAGTTGCCGATGGCGTACATGTCCACCTTGAAGGCCAGGGCGGTGGACAGCCCGGTGGAGACGGCCGCTGCAGCGGCCAGCCGCAACAGCAGGCGCCGGTGTTGAGGGTTGAGGTGGATGTTCAAGATGAGCCTCCTGGGCAAGCCCGGCCCTGTCGCGAAGCTGCGTGGACCGTGAGTCAAAGGTAGGCGGGCGCCTCGAGCGGCAACACCCCCGCGCCGCTTCAAGGAAGGGGGCTCCGATGGGGGTGACAGCGGGGGCGCTCTTGTGGGGGAGACGAGGGCCGGGCAGGCCCCGCCCGTATGATCGAAGCAGCCCTTCTTCAAACTTTCTCCAAGCCGTTCATGAACACTCGCCCCGCCGGCCACGCCCTGGTCGAAGCCCTCGTTGCACAAGGTGTGGACACCGCCTTCGGCGTGCCCGGCGAAAGCTACCTGGCGGTGCTAGACGGCT
>NZ_CAXFDV010000635.1:0-1837 GCF_964001545.1 uncultured Aquincola sp. | reverse complement strand
TGCTGCTGGCCGACCGCCTGCGCCGCTTGCTGGGCGCCTCGATGGTCAGCGCCATCGAAAAGCTGATGGGCCTGGTGCTGACCGCGGTGGCGGTGGAGATGATCCTGGCCGGTCTGAAGCGCTACTTCTTCAGCTGAGGCGGGGATCGCCCTGCGTACCCGCCGGGCGAGGGGCTCCGGGCCGAGTGCCGGGCCGCCCCAAGCCGGCCCGGCATCCCCTTGGGGGATCGCCGACGGCACGCCGTCGGCGAGGGGCGACATGACACGGGCCAGCCGCCGGGCCGCCCCAAGGCTGGCCCGCATCCCCCTGGGGGATCGCCCGGCGTACCCGCCGGGCGAGGGGCTGGGATCACCTGCCGCGCAGGTGCGCGGGTGCTTCGAGGCGTTTGGCCAGACCGGCCAGCAAGAGCGTCAGCACCAGGTAGATCGCCGAAATCAACAGATACGGCTCCCAGTAGCGCGAATACGCGCCCGCCACGGTGCGCGCAGCCAGGGCCAGTTCGGCCAGGCCGATGGCCGAGACCAGCGACGAGTCTTTGATGAGTGTGACGCCTTCGTTGACCAGCGCCGGCATCATGCGGCGGAAGGCCTGCGGCAGGATCACGTGCCGCATCGCCTGCGCATGGGTCAGGCCCACGCTGTAGGCGGCCTGCGTCTGGCCGCGGTGGATGCTCAGAATGCCGGCGCGGAAGATCTCGGAGATGTAGGCGCCGGCGTTGAGCGTGAGGGCCAGCGCGCCGGAAAAGAAGGCGCCGTATTCCTGGCGGAAGCCGCGCGCCGCTTCACCGGCCAGCAGCAGGCCATGCTCGGGGTGCACCAGCGTGGGCATCACCGCGAAGTGCACCAGCAGGATCTGCACGAACAGCGGCGTGCCGCGGAAGAAGGTGACGTAGGCCAGCGTGACCAGCCGCGCCAGCTTGAGCAGCCACGCCAGCACCGCCGACTTGGGCTGCGGCGCGTCGGCCGAGCTGCTGATGAGCCCGAACACCACGCCCAGCAGCAGCCCCACGCCGATGGCCACGACGGTGAGCTTCACCGTCATGAACAGGCCTGAGATGAACAACGGGCCGTAGCCGGCCAGAATTTCCCAACGAAGATCCACGACCCGTCGTCTCCGCCCTGCTTACTTCGAGGCGGCGGAAGCCGCGGCTTCAGCGCCCGGCGCGTTGCCGAAGTACTTGGCGTAGATCTTGTCGTAGGTGCCGTCGGCCTTGATGTCGGCGATGCCCTTGTTGACCAGGCTCAGCAGCTCGGCGTTGCCCTTCTTGACGGCGAAGCCGTACTGCTCGGGCACGAAGCTGCTGTCGGCCACGGTCTTGAACTGCGCGCCCGGGTTGTTGGCCACGTAGTGGATGACCACGCCGTTGTCGGCCACCACGGCATCGACGCCGCCGGCTTCCAGTTCCTTCAGCGCCAGCGGGGTGGACTCGAAGCGCTTGACGTTGGCGCTGGTCTTGCCCAGCAGCTTGGTCACCACTTCGTCGCCGGTGGTGCCGGTCTGCACGCCGACCTTGAGCTTCTTCAGGTCGTCGAACTTGGCGACCTTGCTGCTTTGCTTGACGGCGATCAGCTGCACCGCGTCGAAGTAGGGCGAGCTGAAGTCCATGGTCTGCTTGCGCTCGTCGGTGATGGTGATCGACGAGGCCAGCAGGTCGCGGTCGCCCTGCTGCAGCGCGTTGAAGATGCCTTCCCACGGTGTGTTGACGAACTTCACCTCGAAGCCGGCCTTCTGCGCCACGGCGCTCAGCACGTCGACGGTGAAGCCGACGATCTCGGCCTTGTCGTTCTGCGATTCGAACGGCGCGTACGCGGCGTCGGTGCCCACGGTGATGACCTTG
>NZ_CAXFDV010000634.1:0-6548 GCF_964001545.1 uncultured Aquincola sp. | reverse complement strand
TGGTGGGCCCCGCGCTGGCCGGCGACGACCGCACCGACCCGCTGGTCTCGATGCAGCACTTCTGGCGCCATGCCGCCGAACAAGGCCTGTCCATCCCGGCCGGCGCCATCGTCACCACCGGCACGCTCATCAAGCCCTGGGACACGATGACCCCCGGCACCTACGAAGGCCGGCTGGGTGAGGCGCGGGTGGTGTTTTCGGTGGCAGACGCGGTGGCGTAGCGCAGCTTCGGCCGGGTGGGCCACAATCGTCTGTAACAGAAGCCTGCACCGCGTCGGGGAGCGGCGGGCTCCCCACCCTCAGGCAGACCGTTGTGACCCCACTGAATCACGTCGAGGAAGTGGTGCTCGTCGAAGACGACCACCAGCACGCCGCCTGGTTGCGAAGCTGCATCGAGCAGCAGCCCGGCCTGTCCCTGGCCTACTGGGTCGTGAGCGTCGAGGCCTGCCTGCACCTGATCCAGGGCTGGCGGGGCAAGCCGCCGGCATTGGTGCTGCTGGACCTGCACCTGGGCAATGGCAGCGGCCTGACCCTGCTGCCGGTGGCCCGCGAGCGCTGGCCCGACACCCATGTGATGGTGGTCTCGCAGCGCAGCGACGAACACAACTTCGTGCAGGCGCTGCGCCGCGGCGCCCGTGGCTACCTGGTCAAGGACGGCGACAGCGATGCCGTGGCCGCGGCCATCAATGCGGTGCGGCGCGGCCAGTTCCTGGTCAGCCCGGGGGTGGCGCGGCATCTGCTGGCACTGGGCAGCGCGGCCAGCAACGATGCCGCGGCAGCCGAAGCGCCGCCAGAGCCCGCGCTGGCGCTGACCGACCGCGAACGCCAGGTGCTGGTCTGCCTGGCCGAAGGGCTGAGCTATGGCGACACGGCGCGAAGCATGGCCATCAGCCAGTCCACCGTGCAAACCACATCCGCCACCTCTACCGCAAGCTGGACGCCACCTCCAAGGTCACGGCGCTGATGCGCGCCCGGCTGCTGGGCGTGCTGGGCCGTGGGTGAGGGCCGGCTGCGCATCGCAGCCGTCTGCCTGGTGGCCTTGTGCCTGGCCGCGCTGTGGGCCTGGCTGCACCGCATCGGGCCCGGTGATGCCCAGCCGGCCTCGGTGGCCTTGGCGGTGGCGGCGCCGGTGCTGCAGCCCGGCGAGCTGCTGACGATGACGCAGGCTCAGTGGCAGCCGGCCGATGCCGCGCCGCAGGCGGTGCGCCTGCCGCATGTGTTCGGCCCGGCGGGTGTGCGGCCGCAGGGGCAGCTGGTGCACTACCGCCTGCAGCTGCAGCTGCAGGCCCCGCCGGCCGAGGCCTTGGCCGTCTTCATGCCCAAGGTCAGCCTGGCCGGCCGGTTGCACCTCAATGGTCGCGATGTGGGCGGCTGCGCGCTGGCGCCGCTGGCCCAGTCGCGCTGCCTGCACCAGCCGCAGCTGCTGCTGCCGCCGGTGGATGCGTGGCGGGTGGGCCTCAACCAGCTCGACTTCGAGGTCTGGGCCGACGCGCGGCAGCCCAACGGCCTGAGCCCGGTGACGGTGGGCCCGCTGTCGCAGCTGCGGCCGGTGTACGGCGTGCGCTATTTCTGGCAGGTGGAGGTCATCCACATCCTGACCCTGGCCCTGCTGACCATGGGCGTGCTGACGATGATCTACGGCGTCTGGCTGGACCCGCAACAGCGCACGCTGTGCCTGCTGTTCGGCGGCTCGAGCATCGTCAATGCACTGTGCGACCTCAACATCCTGGTGGAGGTGCCGCCGGTCAGCATCGAGCTGTACAGCTGGTTCACCTTCTCGGTGCGCATGGTGTCGATGCAGATCTTCACCGTCACGCTGCTGGCCTACTTCAACCGCCTGCCGCGCTGGGGTTGGCCCGGCTGGTGCCTGTGGCTGGGCGCAGCACCCGCACTGGTGTGGCTGAGCGGCAATGCGCTGGTGGTGGTCAAGCTGCTGTACCTGCCGGTGGGCGCAGCGGTCATCGTCACCATGGTGCAGGCGGTGTTCTGGGCCCGGCAGTCGCGGCAGGCGCAGCATCGGCTGGTGATGTGGCCGGCCGGCGTGCTGCTGCTCACCGGCCTGTTCGACTTCGTCAAGCTGCTGGGCGGCACCAGCTTCGATGCGCGTTTCCTGCTGCCCTACAGCTACCCCAGCACGCTGCTGGTGATGGGCTATCTGCTGCTGAAATTCCTGGCCGATGCGCTGGCCGCGCAGCGCCGGCTGTCGCTGTCGTTGGAGCAGCAGGTGGCCGAGCGCGAAGGCGAACTGCGGCGCACCTATGCCCAGATGATGGAGGTGGAGCAGGCCCGCCTGCGCGCCGAGGAGCGCAGCGCGCTGCTGGGCCATGTGCACGACGGGCTCGGCTCGCAGCTGGTCAGCGCACTGGGCCACACGCAGGACACGCTGCCCCGCGCGGTGGCCGACTTCCGCTACCGGCTGCAGACACGGCTGGCCGGCGCGCGGCCCACCCTGCACTGGCAGATCGAGCTGGACGGTGTGCCGGACTACCCCCAGCGCGACGTGCTGCAGCTGCTGCGCATGCTGCAGGAGGCCAGCAGCAATGCGATCCGCCATGCCCAGGCCCGCCACCTGCACATCGGCCTGGTGTGGCGCGAGGGCGCCCTGACATGGTGGGTGGAAGACGATGGCTGCGGCATGCCGCAAGAGCTCCTGTCGGACGAAGGCATGCTGACCCATGGCGGCAACGGCCTGCGCAGCCTGCACCAGCGGGCACGGCACCTGGGCCTGCAACTGCAGCTCAGCAGTGCGCCTGGCCGCACGCGGTTGGCGGGGCACTGGGTGCATGCGCCCGCCGGCACCCGCACGACCTGATCAGGTCTGCTGCCTGGGCGGCTTGAGCGGGCCGATCAGCTGGCCCAGCAAGGTGGGTGGCACCGGCGTGTCGGTGCCGTAGCCCGCGGGCCATTGCCCAGGGGGCAGATGCAGCGTGCCGAACAGCCGGTCCAGGCCGGGCAGCAGCGCGGCGAAGTTCTTGTCGATCGCATCCGCCTGGCCATGGGCATGGTGCCAATGGTGAAAGCGCGGCGTGGACAGCAGCCCCTCCAGCCTGCCCAGGCGCCAGTTCACGTTGGCATGCACGAAGTAGCCCCAGGCCGTGCCGATGACCACCAGCAGCAGCGGCGCCCAGTCGACCTGCGCACCCGCCGGCTGCAGCAGGCCCAGTGCGTGGGCCGGCACCAGGCCGCACAGGCGCTGCAGGGCCATGTCCAGCGGATGGGCGCGGGTGTTGACCAGCCAGTCCATCTGCTCGGCGCTGTGGTGCACCGCATGCAGCCGCCACCACCAGGCCCACCGGTGCGCCCACCGATGGCCCCAGTAGGCGCCCAGGTCGGACACCACCAGGGCCAGCAGCAGCCGCAGGCCCAGCGGCAGTTCGGCCGCAGCCTGGTAGTAGGCCGCGGGCACCGCCTGGTGCAGCAGCGCGGCCAAGGCCGACAGCGGCAGCGCCAGCAGCAGCCGCGGCGCGAAGCTGCTCAGCACGAAATAGCCCAGGTCCACCTGCCAACCCGGGCGCAGCAGAGGCTGGCGCCGCACCGGCCAGCGCCGCTCTGCCAGGCCGAAGACCAGCAACAGCAGCAGCCAGGCTGCTGCGCGCAGCATCTCTGCCATGGCCGTTCAGCGCTGGTGGCGGCGCCGGCGCACGACCAGGCTCACCACGCCGGCACCGGCCAGCAGCAGCGCCAGGCTGGAGGGCTCGGGCACCGGCGGCGTCACGGGGGTGAGCACCACGCCGTCCAGCAGCGACAAGGGCGGCAGGCCGCTCGGGCCGGTGGCCAGGAAGCTCAGCACCTGGGTGGCCGCGCTGGCGGTGAAGGTGGTGGTGGCCACCGCCCAGTCCAGGAAGCCGTTGGCCGGGATGGTGGTGCCCGAACCGCCGACGCTGAAGGTTTCACCGGTGGTGCCGGCGGCGCCGAAGCTGACGTCCCAGCCCACCCAGTACGGACCCGCCGAGCTGGGAATGTCGGTGAACTGGGCGCCGCCCCACTCGAAGCTGAGCGTGTACTGCTGGCCGACCGTCAGGCCCGAAATGGTCTGGGTGAGGGCGCCGGTGGCATAGCCGCCGTCGCCACCCAGGAACTTGCCGCCGTTGCTGCTGGTGCGGAAGCCGTTCGGCACGCCATTGTCCGGGCCCCAGACGAAGATGTTGGTGTTCAGCGAGGGCGTGTTCTCCGAGGCGAAGCCACCGACCAGGCCATGAATCTGGTCGTCCCCCGACTCGTCGAGGATGAAGTTGAAGGCCGTCACGTTGCGCTGGGCCTCGGGCGACCACACCGTGGGGTTGGTCCAGCCGGTGCCGGCAACGACGCTGCCGATCTGGCCGACGCCGGTGGCTTCGAAGTCGCCGTTGGTGACGAGGTTGGTGGGCGGCGAGGCCATGGCGCTGCTGCAGGCCATGGCGATGAGGGCGGCGCCAAGGTATTGACCTTGCGACTGGAAGCGATGCATGCGGACTCCTGTGGGGTTGTAGCGGCCTTCCGCGCTGGCCATCGAGGCGATGGCGCCGAGCGCTTTGGCTGTTTCCGATGCTAGTAACCAGGTGTTCGCATCACCATCGTATGAACATGTGAGGGCCTCGCCGGCCTGCAGCCGGGGCGACCGGCCCACCCCGGCGGCGGGCGAGCGATCACGCCGTGTCACCTCCACGCCTGGCCCGCTGGGCTTGTACGGCGGCCTGCGCCTGCTCGGTCGGCAGCGCCGGCCCGATCCGGTCCAGGATGTCTTGGGGCCAAGGCACCTCGCGGGCGGTGATGCAGCTCAGCCGATGGGTGGTCGCCATCGCCAGGCCCAGGGGCACCATCAGCGGCGACAGAAGGTGCAGCAGGCCCATCAGCCACGGGCTCTCACGCCAGCGCCCTCGCCAGCCCGGGCCGAAGACGCTGACGATGCCCAGGCTTTGCCGCCAGCCCTGTGGCAGCGTCGTCTCTCGCAGGGTTTCGCCCGGCTGCAGCGGCGGGCCGTTCTCGTTCATGTAGCGGCGCAGGTGTTCCCAAGCGGCGGGCACGGTCGACTCGGTCAGCGACATGGGCTCGCCCAGCAGCAGTCCGTCGCCGGCCAGGGCTTGAACAGGCCGCGAACACCGCCGGGCGGCGTGCGGTGCATCCGGTAGACCTTGCGGTGTCGGCGATCGAAGAGGAGGGGCAGGTCCAGGGGGCTGAACAACTCTCGGCGGCCATACCAGGCCATGAGGCGGAGGCCCGCGCACACAAGGGCCAGCGCCGACGGCAAAACGATGAGCACCGTGACCCGGAGCCCGCGGGGGCTGAAGTTGAACCACGGCGCAAGGCACGAGGCGCCCCACAGCAGGCCGCCCCCGCTCACCAGCCCGCCGAACAGGAGCGCGAGACCGCGGACCTCGTTCTCTGCGGTGGCGTATTCAATGGCATGTTGATGCACGCGGCTGACCCAGCCTCCCGAGCTGGGCATGGCCGCAGCGCACTGGCCGTGATCGAATGTCTTGCGGACTACCTGTTCGCGCGCCATGGGCCTGCCTGCTGCGTCCAGTTCGCGTCGGCGGCGCGCCGGCTGACAACGTGGCCATCCAACGCAGCCGTGCTCAACCCGGTGCGCAAGCCGGGCGGTATGCGGGCCCGGCCGGGTTCGCTGGCGGCGGGCTGCGGGGGCAACTGGGGCGTGACCCGCACGCCTTGTGCGGCGCGGATCAGGCCATCGACGTCGTTCATGTCCCACGGTGGCAGCTTGGCCGGAGGAAGGGGCAGCACGCGGTCGAGGTTGGGGAAGCGAAGGTCGGGGTTGTCGTAGAGGGCGTTGCCCAGTTCGAAGTAGCGTTCTGAACGGTCTTTATCGATAAAGGCAGAGCCGACGAGGGCGTCGCCTTCATCAAAGGATACAGATAAGTATTTGGCCGCCGATTCGCTGCCGTACTTGACTCCGTCGTGGAGTACCTGCAAGGCGTGGGCGTACTGCTCGGCGGGGGTTTTGAAGCGCGGAAGGCGGCGGGAGGAGTTGGCGTCCTCGTCCAGATGCTTGCCCAGCAGATGGCTGGCCTCTGCATGCCCTTGCGCATGGGCGCATTCCAGCAGCACGGTCTTCAACTCAAGGTTCGCCCACTCAGCCAGCGTCGGCGTTTCTTGCTCCCGGCTCGCAAATGTCAGCGCCTTGGCGATGCGCGTCTGCGCCAGCGGGCTGCCGAGGTCTGCGGCTAGCTCCCAGAAGGCCCAGGCCCGGTCCACGCTCGGCTTGACGCCATTCCCAATGGTGTGCAGCTCACCCATCCAGTAAAACGCATCGGCCAAGCCCAGGCGCATCAGCCGCTCGAGGCCCGAGACGATGACTTCGGGACGCTGCGGCTCCACGCGGAAGCGGCCCTTCTCACTGTTCTCGCCCGCACCGCTGCGCGCGGTGTGCAGCCACATCAGCGCCGCCTTCCAGTGCCCTTGGTCCGCGGCCTGCTGCCACAACTGCATGGCCCGCGGCCAGTTGCGCTCGTTGGGCCACAGCGCGGGGCTGGTGAGCTGCATGGCTTCTTCGTGCAGCGCCTGCGCGGCAGGCGTGGGCGCCGCCATGCGCTCGGCCTGGTGGCGACAGA
>NZ_CAXFDV010000633.1:0-18686 GCF_964001545.1 uncultured Aquincola sp. | reverse complement strand
TCCAGGCAGCGCCACGCGCCCACGCGGTTGCCGTATTCGCGCCAGGCGTAGTTCAGCACGTCCGGCTGGTTGGGTAGCGCCGGCGCCAGCCGCGCGCCCAGGCCTTCGCCAAAGGCGAAATGCTCGAGGTTGAAGCCGATGTACACCGCCAGCCGCGCACCGCCCGGCCAATCGGGCAGATTGCGCCGGGTGATCGGCGAGTAGTCGAAACGGTCGTGGTGGAGCGGTGGGGTGAACGGCATGCGGGGATGATGCCGTGGCCCGCGGGGACGGTGTCCTATCGACCCGTGAGGGCGCCACCGTTGACGGGGAAATCGACCCCCGTCATGAACGCCGCATCGTCCGACGCCAGCCAGTTGCACAGGCTGGCCACTTCCTCGGGCCGGCCGAGGCGGCGCACCGGGGTGGCGGCGGCCAGTTGCTGCAGCACGTCGGGCGGCGGCGTGCGCGCGCCGGCCCCGGCGATGTGGCCCGGCGACACCGTGTTGACGGTGATGCCGTGCGGCGCCAGCTCCTGCGCCAGCGAGCGGGTGAAGCCCTGGGCAGCGGCCTTGGCGGTGGCGTAGTTCACCTCGCGCACCCGACCCTGGCCGCCGGTGAGCGAGGCCATCAGCACGATGCGGCCGAAGCGCCGCTCCATCATGCCGTCCACCACCTGCTTGGTGACGTTGAACAGCGAATCGATGTTGCCGCGGATGACCGCCTGCCAGTCGCTGGGCGCCATGTCGCGGAAGTGGCGTTCGCAGGAACGGCCGGCGTTGTGCACCAGCACGTCGATCGGGCCCAGCTCGCGCTGCACCGCCCCGAAGGCGCGGGTGGTGCTGGCCCAGTCGGTCACGTCACCTTCGGAGGCGATGAAATGGAAACCCAGCGCCTTCTGCGCCGCCAGCCAGGCCGCGCGGCGCGGCGAATCCGGCGCACAGCCGGCCACCACGGTGTGGCCGCTGCGCGCCAGGGCTTGGCAGATGGCAGTGCCGACGCCACCCATCCCGCTGGTGACGTAGGCGATGCGCGAACTCATGGAAACAACCCTCTTGTGTTGACGGACGCGGCCCCAGCCGCCGCCTTGGAAATACCTTCGGACACCGGCCGGGCGGCTGAACCGCCAGGGGCGCCCCCTGCGCGCCAAGACGGTGCATATTTGCACGGTGCTTGACGCCAGCGTCTCTACGCTGCACTGCAGCAATTGTGGCGCTTTGCGGGCGATCGTGCTTGCCCCCGACGCCATCTCAATGCGGCCCCGCGCCTGCGGGTTGACGACTCCCGTCGGGTAGACGCGTGCGCCAGCGAGCTTGGGGGCGAACCTCAGTCCCGCCGGGCCGCCCCAAGGGACTGAGATCCCCCTTGGGGGGGCGCGAGCACAGCGAGCTTGGGGGCCAACTTCAAAACACCGTGCCGTCGCTGTCGATCTGCACCGGTGGGCCGCCGCAGGGGCGCAGTTCGGCGGCGATCTGGCGGCCGGCCTGCCAGGTGCCGCCTTCCAGCACGCAGGCCAGCGGCATCTGCTCGGCGGTGACGCCCAGGCGCTCACGCACCCGCGGGGCCAGTTCGTCCAGCAGCACCACGGTCAGCGCCCGCCACTCGATCACCCAAGGCTCACCCGGCCGGCGGGGCCGATCGGCGAAGCCCGCGTCGCGCGGGAGGATGACGCCTGCATCCAGCAGCAGGCCGCCGTTGCGGTACTCGGGCAGGCCCGTCAACGCGTCCAGGCCCGCCACCGGCACGCCGGCCCATTCAAACGGCTCCAGCAGCGAGTAGCTGAGCCACTGGCTGAGCTTGTGGAAGGGCACCCAGCCCGCACTCGCACCGCTGCCGCCGGCCAGCGCATGCGGCCAGGCATCGCCCACCGGCAGCTGCGCTGGGCCGAAGCGCTGGCCGCTGGGCCAGATGCCGCTGAAGGCATCGAGCAAGGCCTGCAGGATGGCTGCCGCCTGCACCGTGCCGGCCGGCTGCAGCAGGTCGAACAGGCGGCCGGGCCGGCCTTCCGGGCCGAACCATTCAGGCTGCGCGGCCAGTGCGTCACCCAGACGGCGCAGCAACGCGGCGCGGCCGTCCAGGCCCACCAGTGGGTTGGTGTCGCTCACCTGGAACACCGCCGCCAGGCGCGTGGCATCGATGGACTGCAGCGCCCGCGCATCCACCCGCAGCGGCTCGGCCGGGTCGGACGAAAACGCACCGGCCAGGAAAGCGCGGAAGCTGGCCACGCCCAGCCCTTCCGAGCGGCTGTAGCGGCCGCCGGCAGCGCCGCCGGGCAGCACTTCGGCATACGACCACTGCGGCCCGGCGCCCGCGTCCAGCAGCACGCTCACCAGGGCCAGATCGATGCGCGCGCGCGCCACCTCGGCCGCGCTGCGGCCGGCCAGCAGCGCATCCATCTCGGCCTTGCGGTCGACGCCGCCGGCCTCGAAGTGGCGCCAGCGGCTGTGGTACGGAATGCCCCCGTCCGGAAAGCGGCCGCGCGTGAGTGCGGCCACGCGGTCGGCCACCGCGTCCAGCCGGCGGGCATCCAGCGTGAAGTGCTGCGAGCGGCCGGCCTCCACCGCGCGGGCGATGTGGGCGCAGCGCTCGCGGATGGTGGCGGCCTGGCGCAGTTGCTGCACCGCGGCCAGGGTCGATGCGTCAGCCACTTCAGACAAGGCCACGCCCCTTCACCTGCGCCAGGTCGGCTTCGGTCATCACGCCGCCATCGGTGAAGTAGCCGGCGGCGATCTTGGCCTCGATCTCCACCTTGGCATCGGCCGGCACCAGCGCATCGGGGATCTTCACCCGCTCGCCCACCTCGATGCCGCTGCCGGTGATGGCGTCGTACTTGTCGTTGCTCATGCTCACCAGCCGGTGGATCTTGCGGATGCCCAGCCAGTGCAGCACGTCGGGCATCAACTCCTGGAAGCGCATGTCCTGCACGCCGGCCACGCATTCGGTGCGCAGGAAGTACTTGTCGGCGCGGTCTCCGCCCTCCTGCCGCTTGCGGGCGTTGTAGACCAGGAACTTGGTCACCTCGCCCAGCGCGCGGCCTTCCTTGCGGCTGTAGGCGATCAGGCCCACGCCGCCCTTTTGCGCGCCCTGGATGCACTCTTCGATGGCATGCGTGAGGTAGGGCCGGCAGGTGCAGATGTCGGAGCCGAACACGTCGGAGCCATTGCACTCGTCGTGCACCCGGGCGGTGAGCGTGACCATGGGGTTGGCCAAATCGCGGATGTCGCCGAACACGTACAGCGTCTGCCCGCCGATGGGTGGCAGGAACACTTCCAGGTCACTGCGCGTCACCAGCTCGGGGTACATGCCGCCGGTTTCTTCGAACAGCGCGCGGCGCAGGTCCGATTCCTTGACGCCGAAGCGACGGGCCACGCCGGGCAGCCACCACACCGGCTCCACAGCCACCTTGGTGACCACGGCAGAGCCGTCTTCCAGCAGGAACTTGCCATCGGGCTGCAGCCGCTGGAAGGCGATGGCCTGCTTGACCTCGGGCAGGTGCACATGGGCCTTGGTCACCGCGATGGTGGGCCGGATGTCGTAGCCGCGCGCCAGGTAGTCGGCATAGACCGACTGCACCGAAGCACCCCAGGGGTCGATGGAGACGATCTTCTCGGCCTCGGACCACTGCGGGTAGGGGCCGATCTCGTCCGTCGGTGCGGTGTTGGTCAGGTCGGCGCGATGGCCGCGCACCAGGTTGCCGGCCGCCACCGCCAGCGCCCGGTACACGCCATAGCCGCCGCTGTGGGTGCCGATGACGTTGCGCTGCGCTCGGCTGGTGGTGCTGCCCACGATGGGGCCGCGGGCCAGTGCATCGGCCGCGCCCCACTGGATGGGCGGCGCCCCGGTGGGGCCTTGCTGGCCGGGGTGCGAGGTCAGGCGGATGTGCCGGGCGGGCTCGCTGGTGGATGGGTTCATCTCAGGCTCTCCGGAAGAACGGGATCTGGCATCGACACGCTGCGGACCATCGTACGCGGGGCGCTGTGTGTGCGGTGTGGCGCGGCTTCAACGCTCGCCCTTGCGGTAGGGCTTCATCAAGGCCTGCGGATAGGCCGCGCGCCGCGCCACCACCACCAGCGCCACGATGGCCATGGCATAGGGCAGCATCAGGTACAGCTGGTAAGGCAGCGCCAGCGCGGCCTCGGCGCCGCCATCGGCCTGCTGCAGCCGCAGCTGCAAGGCATCGAAAAAGGCGAACAACAAGGCGCCCAGCAAGGCCTTGCCCGGCCGCCAAGAAGCGAACACCACCAGCGCCACGCACACCCAGCCGCGGCCGTTGACCATGTTGAAGTAGAAGGCGTTGAAGGCCGCCAGCGTGAGAAAGCCGCCGGCCACGCCCATCAAGGCCGAGCCGGCCACCACCGCCCCGATGCGCAGCCGTGCCACCGACAGGCCCTGCCCTTCGGCGGCCGACGGGTTCTCGCCCACCATGCGGATGGCCAGGCCCAGCGGCGTGCGCATCAACCCCCACGCCACCGCCGGCACCAGCAGCAGCGCCAGCAGCGTGAGCGGCGTCTGCTGGTTGAGCACCGGCACGGGCAGCCACTCCATCGGTGCGAAGGGCGTGATGGTGGGCGGGCTCTCCACCTTCGGAAAGCTCACCCGATAGGCATAGCTGGCCAGGCTGGTGGCCAGCAGCGTGATGCCCAGACCCGACACATGCTGCGACAGCGCCAGCGTGACGGTGAGCCAGCCATGCAGCAGGCCGAACACCATGCCCACCACCGCCGCCGCCAGCACGCCCCCCCACAGCGGCGCGCCCTGGTACACCGCCAGCCAGCCGCCGAAGGCACCGGCCACCATGATGCCTTCGATGCCCAGGTTCAACACGCCGGCCCGCTCGCACAGCAGCACGCCCAGCGTGCCCAGCAGCAAGGGCGTGGCGATGCGCAGCACCGCCACCCAGAAGGGCGCCGAAGCCAGCAGCTCGGCGATGGCACTCAGGAACGCCTGCATCGGTATTGAGCCAACAGGCTGGTGACGAGGATGGCGATCAGGCTCACGGCCACGATCACGTCGGCGATGTAGGTGGGCACGCCCACGCTGCGGCTCATGCTGTCGGCGCCCACCAGCATGCCGGCCACGAACACCGCGGCCACCACCACGCCCAGCGGGTTCAGGCCCGCCAGCATCGCGATGACGATGCCGCTGTAGCCATAGCCCGGCGACATGTCGAGCGTGACGTAGCTGGTGCGGCCGGCCACTTCCACCGCGCCGGCCAGACCGGCCAGTGCGCCCGACATCATGGCCACCTTCACCGTGACCCAGCCCACCGGCATGCCTGCAAAGGCTGCCGCCCGCGGGTTGGCGCCGACGGCCCGGATCTCCAGGCCGGTGGCGGTGCGCTGCAACAGCAGCCACAACGCCACCGCCAGGCCCAGCGCCGCCAGCAGCCCGGTGTGCACGCGGCTGCGCTCGATCAGCTTGCCCAGCTGCAGCGGGTCTTGCAGGGCCACGCTCTGCGGCCAGCCCATCGCGGTGGGGTCTTTCATCGGGCCGTCCAGCATCATCGAGACGAACAGCAGCACGATGAAGTTGAGCAGCAGCGTGGTCACCACCTCGTCCACGCCCAGCCGCGACTTCAACAGCGCCGGGCCCAGCAGCAGCAGTGCGCCGGCCAGCATGGCGGCGGCAATCATGGCCGGGAACAGCAGCCAGGTGGCGGCCTCGAAGCCGGTGCCGTCGTGCAGGCCACCCACCGCCACCGCGGCCAGCGCACCGGCATACAGCTGCCCCTCGGCGCCGATGTTGAAGAGCCGCGCCCGGAAGGCCACCGCCGCCGCCAGCCCGGTAAAGATCAGCGGCGTGGCGCGGGTCAGCGTCTCGGTGATCGCAAAGCGCGAGCCGAAGGCGCCTTCGAGCAGCAGCGCATAGGCCTGCCCCACCGGCGCGCCGGCCCAGGCCACCAGCAGCGAAGCCACCGCCAGCGTGAAGGCCACCGCCACGAAGGGCGCGGCCAGCTGCCAGCCGCGCGAGGGCTCGGCCCGGCGCTCGAAGCGCAGCGGCCAGGCTTGTCTAGACATGTTCGGCCTCCTGGCCCGCGTCGTTGCCGGCCATCGCCAGCCCGATGCGCTGCAGCGTCCACTCGGCCGTGGGACGGGCGGGCGTCAAGCGCCCGTGGTGCATCACCGCGATGCGGTCGGCCAGCGCCAGCACCTCGTCCAGGTCTTCGCTGATCACCAGCACCGCGGCGCCGCGGGCGCAGGCGTCCAGCAGCTGCTGGTGCACGTAGGCCACCGCACCGATGTCCAGGCCCCAGGTGGGCTGGTTGACGATGATGAAGGGCGGCACCGCCTCGCCATTGGCCGCCAGCGCCCGCCCCAGGATGAGCTTTTGCATGTTGCCGCCCGACAGCCGCCGGGTGACGGTGTCCAGCCCACCCGCTTCCAGGCCGCGCACGTCGAAGCGCTGCACCAGACCTTGCGCATGCGCCCGCATGCGGCCGCGCCGCAGCAGGCCCCAGCGCGAGAAGGCCGGCTGCGCATAACGGTCGAGCACCGCGTTTTCCCACAGCGGCAGGTCGCCCACCACGCCGGCGGCATGGCGGTCTTCCGGCACACGGGCGATGCCGGCCTGCACGAAGGCGCGCGGCCGCGCGGGCAGCGCCCGGCCGGCCAGGCGCAGCTGCCCGGCCGCCAGCCGGTGCAGCCCGCACAGCAGGTCGGCCAGCGCCTGCTGGCCGTTGCCCGAGACGCCGGCAATCGCCACCAGCTCGCCGGCATGCACCGTCAGGTCCACGCCATCGAGCAGGCGGCGGCCTTGCGCATCCGTCACCACCGCGGCCTGCAGCTCGCACACCGGCGCGCCGCGCTCGCGGGCTGCCCGCGTGGCCGGCGCCACGCGGCGGCCCACCATCAGCTCGGCCAGCTCGGCCTTGGTCAATGGCGGCCGGCCGCTAGCAGCGTCAGGCCGGGTAGGCAGCGTGGCCACCAGCCGGCCGGCGCGCAGCACCGCCACGCGGTCGCTCACACGCAGCACCTCGTCCAGCTTGTGGCTGATGAAGATGACGGCCAAGCCCTCGGCCACCAGCTGCTTGAGCGTGGCGAACAGCGATTCGCTTTCCTGTGGCGTCAGCACCGCGGTGGGCTCGTCGAGGATCAGCACCCGCGCCCCGGCCCGGCGGCCGCAAGGCACCAGCGCCTTGAGGATTTCCACCCGCTGGCGTTCGCCCACCGACAGGTCGCCGACGCGCGCGTCCGGGTCCACGCCCAGGCCGAAGCGGCGGGCCGTGTCCAGCAGGGCGGCGCGGGCAGCGGCCCGGCGCGAGAAGGGCTGCCACAGCGGCTCGGTGCCCAGCATCACGTTGTCCAGCACGCTCAGGTTGTCGGCCAGCGTGAAGTGCTGGTGCACCATGCCGATGCCGGCCTGCAGCGCCGCCCGTGTGTCGCCCGGCGGCAGCGGGCGGCCGAAGGCCTGCACCGTGCCGCTGTCGGCCACGTAATGGCCGAACAGGATGGACACCAGCGTGCTTTTGCCGGCGCCGTTTTCGCCCAGCAGCGCCAGCACCTCGCCACGGTGCAGGCTGAGCGAGATGTCGTCGTTGGCCACCAGCGCGCCGAAGCGCTTGGCGATGCCCTGCAGCTGCAGCACCGGCGCGGCGGCCGGCGCGGGGCCGGGCGCCGCGTGGGGATGAATCGTCACTTCGCGTCGTTACTTCGCGCAGTCACTTGGTCTTCGGCGCCGCGTCGTTCACCTTCACCGTGAACTTGCCGTCCAGGATGGCCTGCTGCCTGGCCATCACCTTGGCCTTGAGATCGGCAGGCACTTTGGTGTCGAAGCTGCCCAGCGGCGCCAGCTCGCTGCCCTTGACCTTCATCAGCGAGTACTTGCCGTAGTCCTCGGCCTTGAACTGCCCGGCCTTGACCGCCGCCAGCGCCGCGTCGATGGTGGGTTCCATGTGCCACAGGGCCGAGGCCACCACCGTCTCGGGGTACTTGTCCTGCGTGTTGATCACGTTGCCGATGGCCAGCACCTTGCGCTCCTTGGCGGCGTCGCTGACGCCGAAGCGCTCGGCATACAGCACGTCCACGCCCTTGTCCACCATCGCGAAGGCAGCTTCCTTGGCCTTGGGCGGGTCGAACCAGCTGTTGATGAAGCTGACGGTGAAGGTGGCCTTGGGGTTCACTTCCTTCACGCCTTCGATGAAGGCATTCATCAGCCGGTTGACTTCGGGGATGGGGTAGCCCCCCACCAGGCCGATCTTGCCGCTCTTGCTCATGCCGCCGGCGATCATGCCGGTGAGGTAGGCCGGCTCCTGGATGTAGTTGTCGAACACCGAGAAGTTGGGCGCCTGCGGCTTGCCGCTGCTGCCCATCAAAAACGCCACCTTCGGGTAGTCCTTGGCCACCTTGCGGGCCGCGGCCTCCACCGCGAACGATTCACCGACGATGAGCACGTTGCCCTGCTCGGCGTACTGGCGCATCACCCGCTCGTAGTCGGCGTTGGCCACGTTCTCGCTGAACACGTACTCCACCTCGCCGCGGGCGACGGCCGCCTTCAGCGCCTTGTCGATGCGGCTGACCCACTGCTGCTCCACCGGCACGGTGTAGATGGCGGCCACCTTCATCTTGGCCTGGGCAAAGGCAGGCGAGGCAGCGGCGGCTGCAGCGCAGGCCAGCAGGGAGAGAACGGTGCGGCGCAGGACAGATGACATCGAGCACTCCAACGGAAGGTGGCGAAAAGTAGCAGGGTGAATAGGCACCATGCAAGTGTTGTTCCTCCTGTCGAGAACGGGTCTTCCGGCTTGCGACCGCCATGCAGTCCGTCGCGACCCACTTGACCGACGAGGACTTCATGACCACCCCGACCCCCGCAGGGCAGTACCTGCACATCCGCTTCACCGGCTCCGGCAGCGAATACTTCCGCATCTGGATCGTCAACGTGCTGCTGACCATCGTGACCCTGGGCCTTTACCACCCCTGGGCCAAGGCGCGGCGCCTGCGCTACTTTCACGGCAACACCCTCGTCGGCGGCCACCCGATGGGGTTCCACGGCGAGCCCATCCAGATGCTCAAGGGCAGCTTGTTGGTGGCAGCCTTCCTGTTGGCCTACGTCTTCGTGGGCGGTGTCTCTCCTGGTCTGCAAGCCCTGATGACGCTGGCTGCCTTGGCGGCGATGCCGGCCTTGACGCGGTCTGCCCTGCGCTTTCGAATCACCCACACCAGTTGGCGGGGCCTGCGCTTCGGCTTCTCCGGGACGATGGCTCAAGCCTACCGGAGCCATTGGCCGATCCTTGCTGCCTTTGCGAGCGTGGTGGCGTTGACCATCCTCGCTTCCGCCGCCGTGTCCGGGGCCTCTCGTGCCAACCGCCTCGAGGGCGTCCTCGTTGTTGCAGTGCTCAGCCTCTCTATGCCGATCACGATGGGCGTCATCCCGCTGTGGTGGCATCGGCAGGCGCGCTACCGCATGGAGCATGCCAACTTCGCGGGCGTCTGGGTCCGCATGAAGGCCGCTGCCGGCGAGTTTTACGGCGCACTGGTCGGCACCGCCGGGGTGTCCATGCTGGCGACGGTGCCCGCGGCGCTGGTGATTTGCCTCATGCCGCTCACCGCCGCGACGTCCGATGACCCAGGCCTGCAACAGATGCTCAGGCCGCAGGCCCTGCAGTCCACCACCTGGTGGACCGCCGCCGTCCTGGCGCTGTGCTACCTGCTGGCCGTGTGCGCGGGCAAGGCCTATCACGCCAGCCGCATGCAGAACATCGTGTGGGGGAGCGCTGAAGGCGACCAGATTCGCTTTCAAAGCCGGTTGGGGTTCCTGCCGATGCTCACGCTCTACATGAAGAACGGGCTGTTGACGGTGGTTTCGCTCGGCCTCTACTGGCCTTTCGCGCAGGTGGCCTTGGCGCGGCTGCGTTTGGAGGCGGTGTCCGCCGAACTCTTCACCGATGTGGATGCCCTGGTGTCCGGCCAACGCGGCGGCAGTGCACACGCCACAGGCGATGCGGGGGTCGATGCCTTCGGCATCGACGTCGGCTTGTGACGGCGACGCCCGACCCGGCAGCACCCGCGCCTGGACTGGCCGCGCAGTACTTCGACGGCCGCAGCGCACGTGCCCATGAGGCCCTCGTCCAGGTCCAGGCCGGCGAACTGATCATCCGTCCGGCCGGGGAAGCGAGTTTCGACACGCTGCACGTGGCGCTGGCGGCGGTTCGCTGGTCGGAGCGACAACGTCACGGCTCGCGCCACGCGGACCTTCCCAACGGTGCCAGGCTGCACGCGAGCGATGCGCTGGCATGGGATCGATGGCGCCGCAGTCTCGGGGCCGGCGACTCGCTGGTCGTGCGCTCACAGCAGAGCTGGCGCGGTGTCGTCCTCGCCAGCCTGCTGCTGATCGCCGCCAGCGTCAGCGCCTACCGGTGGGGCCTGCCTGCGGCGGCCATGGCCACGGTGGCCGTGCTGCCGCACACCGTCGACGCGCAGGTGGGCGACCAACTGCTGGCAGCGCTGGAAGATGAGTTGTTCGCGCCCTCGCTGCTGCCGGAAAGCACGCAACGGCGGTGGCTCTCACGCTTTGACCAGGCGGCCCAGGCCACCCATGCGCCGCAGCCACCACCCCCGCACCGCGTGCTGTTCCGCCACAGCCCGAAGCTGGGCGCCAATGCACTGGCGCTGCCCGGGGGCACCATCATCGTCACCGACCAGATGGTGCAGGCCTTCGCGCAGGATGCCGACCACGGGGAACCGGTGTTGGTGGGAGTGTTCGGCCACGAACTGGGACATGTGGCCCACCGGCATGGCATGCGCACCGTGGTGCAGGCTTCTTTGCTGGCGGTGGCAGCCGCCATGGCCATCGGCGACGTGACCGGTGTGACCAGCGCGCTGGCGGTGACGGCCCTGCAGATGGGCTATTCGCGTGAGCTGGAACGAGAGGCGGATACCGAGGCCATCCGCACCTTGCAGGCCGACGGCCAGGACCCGGCCCAGATGCGCCGGCTGTTCGGCGCGCCGCACGCGAACGGCGAGCGATCTGCGGCCACACGGCTGGGCATCGCACTGTCCAGCCACCCCGACGACGCCGAGCGCATCCGCCGGGTCGGACAGGCCGGCCGCCTAAAATAGCGCCCTTTGTGCAAAGGGCGTCCGCGCCCGCTGGTCTGCCATGACGCCCACCTCCCTCACCGCCCTGTCCCCGCTCGATGGCCGCTATGCCGCCAAGGTGGCCGCGCTGCGCCCATTGCTGTCCGAGTTCGGGCTGATGCACCGGCGCGTGCAGGTCGAGGTGGAGTGGTTCATCGCGCTGTCGGACGCCGGCTTTGCCGAGTTCAAGCCGCTGACCGAAGCCTCGCGCGGGCTGCTGCGTGGCCTGGTGGTGCGCTTCTCGGAAGAAGACGCCCAGGCCATCAAGGACATCGAGAAGACCACCAACCACGACGTGAAGGCGGTGGAGTACTGGCTGAAGTCGCGCATCGCCGGCCAGGCCGAGCTGGAAGCCGCCAGCGAATTCATCCACTTCGCCTGCACCAGCGAAGACATCAACAACACCAGCCATGCGCTGATGCTCAAGGCCGCGCGCGACGAGGTGATGCTGCCGGCGCTGGACCGCATCATCGACAAGCTGGCCGGCATGGCCCGCCAGTTTGCCGCGGTGCCCATGCTCAGCCGCACCCACGGCCAGACGGCCAGCCCCACCACCGTGGGCAAGGAAGTGGCCAACGTGGTGGTGCGGCTGCGCAATGCCCGCACCCGCATCGCCGAGGTGCAGCCGCTGGCCAAGATGAACGGCGCGGTGGGCAACTACAACGCCCACCTGTCGGCCTGGCCCGGACACGACTGGGAGGCCCATGCCCGCCAGGTGGTGGAGCAGCAGCTCGGGCTCACCTTCAACGCCTACACCATCCAGATCGAGCCGCATGACTGGATGGCCGAGCTGTTCGACGCCGTCACCCGGGCCAACACCATCCTGATCGACTGGGCGCGCGACGTCTGGGGCTACATCTCGCTGGGCTACTTCAAGCAAAAGACCAAGGCGGGCGAGATCGGCAGCTCCACCATGCCGCACAAGGTCAACCCGATCGACTTCGAGAATGCCGAGGGCAACTTCGGCCTGGCCAGCGCGCTGCTCACCCACCTGAGCCAGAAGCTGCCGATCAGCCGCTGGCAGCGCGACCTGACCGACAGCACCGTGCTGCGCAACATGGGCGTGGCCCTGGGCTATGCGCTGCTGGGCTACGACAGCCTGCAGCGCGGCCTGGACAAGCTGGAGCTGAACGAGCCGGCGCTGGCCGACGACCTGGACGCCGCCTGGGAAGTGCTGGCCGAGCCCATCCAGACCGTGATGCGCCGCTACGCGCTGCCCAACCCCTACGAGCGCCTGAAGGAGTTGACCCGGGGCAAGGGCATCACCCGCGAGGCGATGCAGCAGTTCGTCGCCACGCTGGAGATTCCCGAGGCCGACAAGGCACGGCTGCTGGCGCTGACGCCCGGCGGCTACACCGGAAAGGCGGCGGAGCTGGCCCAACGCATCTAGCCGGGCAGCAGCATGGGCTGCCTAGAATCAGCCGATGAACTTCGTCACAGCGCTGCGGCAGGCCGCCCATACCCAGGATTCGATGCTTTGCGTGGGCCTGGACCCGGACCCGGCCCGCTTTCCCGGCGCCTGGGCCGGTGACGCCAGCCGCATCTTCGACTTCTGCGCCGCCATCGTCGACGCCACGCACGACCTGGTGTGCGCCTTCAAGCCGCAGATCGCCTACTTCCACGCCCACCGCGCCGAAGACCAGCTCGAACGGCTGATCGCCCACATCCGCCAGGTGGCACCCACGGTGCCGGTGATCCTGGACGCCAAGCGCGGCGACATCGGCGCCACCGCCGAGCAGTACGCGCGCGAAGCCTTCGAGCGCTACCAGGCGCATGCGGTCACGCTCTCGCCCTTCATGGGCTTCGATTCCATCGAGCCCTACCTGCGCTACGAAGGCCGCGGCGCCATCCTGCTGTGCCGCACGTCGAACGCCGGCGGCAGCGACCTGCAGGCGCAGCGCCTGGCCAGCGGCGAGCTGCTGTTCGAGCACATCGCCCGCCTGGCCGCCGGCCCGTGGAACGCCAACGGCCAGCTGGGCCTGGTGGTGGGCGCCACCTTCCCGGCCGAGGTGGCGCGGGTGCGCGAGCTGGCGCCCACGCTGCCGCTGCTGATTCCCGGCGTCGGCGCCCAGGGCGGCGACGCCGAAGCCACGGTGCGCGCTGGCTGGCGGCCCGAGGCGCCGATCATCGTGTCGTCGTCGCGGGCGGTGCTGTACGCCTCGCGCGGGGACAACTTCGCGGCCGCCGCCCGCGCGGCCGCGCTGGCCACCCGCGACACCCTGAACGCGGCGCGGTCGCAACCCGCGGGCTGACCGTGCGGCAACGCCGCATGCCACACCCCACCTGCCCTCCCCGGGGCATCCGCGCGTGAACGCCTCGCCCCTGGTCGATCCGCTGCCGTCGGTGCGCGCACTGGTGGCGCACTACTTCTATGGCACCGTCAGCGTGGGTGCGCTGGCCGCCGCCGCGCTGCTGATGCTGGCGCAGCCGGGGCCGCTGGCGCCGCGCGGCCTGCTGGCCGGCGGTTTCCTGCTGATGGCGCTGGCCGGTGCCCTGCTGCAGCGCCAGCGCGGCCCGGTGATCGACCGGGCGGTGATGCCGGTGGCGCTGGGCACGGTGCTGCTGATCACGCTGACCAGCCTGATCTTCCAGTGGGGCGTCAACAGCGCTGCCATCGGTTTTTACAGCCTGCTCACCTGCACCGCCTGCGCCATTTCCACGGTGCGGCGCGGAACGCTGGTGGCGGCCGGGGCGGCGCTGTCCATCGGCCTGCTGGCCTGGGCCGAGCACCGGCAATGGATCACCGGCGCCGCCGCGGTGGCCGACGTGCCGCTGCTGCGGCGGCTGCTCAACCAATGGCTGCTGCTGGCCGCCGGGCTGGCCTGCGGCACGCTGCTGGCCCGCGTGCTGCGCCAGCACGTGGGCGCCAGCGCCGAGCGCGAACTGCGCTTCGTCGGCCTGCTGGGCATCGCCGCCGATGCCTACTGGGAGCTGGACACCGGCTTTCGCATCGTGCACCTGTCGATGCGCAACCCGGACCACCGCTTCCAGCCGGTGCAGCCGCCGCCGCTGTGCCCGCCCTGGCAGATGCCGGGCCGCCTGTTCGACGAAGACGTGCTGGACGCCTTGCGCGCCGACCTGACGGCCCGCCGCCCCTTCCGCGAAGTGCATGTGCGCGAGCAGCAGCCCGACGGCAGCCTGCGCCATGAGGTGCTGAGCGGCGAGCCCCGCTTCGACGCCCGCGGCGTCTTCGTCGGCTACTGGGGCGTGTCGCGCGACGTCACGCTGGACATGCGGGCCCGCGCCGCCCTGGTGGCCACCGAAGTGCGCTACCAGGAGCTGTTCAGCCGCCTGCCCTCGCCGCTGCTGCTGCACCGCCAGCGCCGGGTGCTGGATGCCAACCCGGCCGCCGCCGCGCTGTTCGGCTACCCCGACGTTGCCTCGATGCTGGGCCAGGACGTGTTCGGCGCGCTGCAGCCGCCGGAGGCCCAGGCCGGTGAGGCGCTGCTGCTGGAGGCGGCGCCGGGCCATCCGCAGCTGTCGCCGGCCGAATACACCTTGAACACCGTGGACGGGCGCCAGCGCACCGTGCGCGTGGCCGGCGTGGGCGTGGAAGCCGACGGGCAGCCCGCCACGCTGTCCAGCTTCCTCGACGACACCGAGCGCCGCAGCGCCGAGCAGGCGGTGCGCCGCTCGGAGGCGCTGCTGTCGCACCTGGTGGCCACCAGCCCGGACGTGATCACCCTGTCGGAGCTGGGCGGCCGCTACGTGATGGTCAACGACACCTTCGTGCGCCTGACCGGTTACACGATGGACGAGGTGATCGGCCGCAGCGCGCTGGAGCTGGGCATCTGGGTGCACCCCGAAGACCGCGCACGCATCGTCAAGGGCGTGCAGCAATCGGCCGTGGTGCGCGACCTGCCCACCCAGTTCAACGCCAAGGACGGGCAGCGGCTGGACATGCTGGTGTCGGCCGCACGCTTTGCGATGGACGGGCGGCAGTACCTGGTGCTCAACGCCCGCGACGTGACGGTGCAGGAGCGCGCCCGGCTGGAGCGCGAGGCCATCCTCGAGAACGCCTCCATCGGCATCGCCCTGACGCGCGACAGCGTGTTCCAGCTGGCCAACCCGCGCTTCGAGCAGATGTTCGGCTGGTCACGCGGCCAGCTGCCCGGCCAGCCCGGCCGCGCGGTGTGGCCCGACGACGCCGCCTACGCCGCCATGGGGCGCGCCATCGGCCCTTCGCTGGCGCGCGGCGAGCAGGTGGAGTACGAGGCGCCGATGCGCCGCCACGACGGCAGCATGTTCCTGTGCCGGCTGCTGGCCCGCGCGGTGGACCCGCACCACCCCAGCGGCGGCAGCACCATCTGGATCGCCGATGACGTGACCGAGCGCCGCGGCGTGGAAGCCGCGCTGGCCAAGGCCCGCGACGAAGCCGAAGCCGCCAGCCAGGCCAAGAGCGCCTTCCTGGCCAACACCAGCCACGAGATCCGCACGCCGCTCAATGCGCTGGTGGGCCTGGCGCGCCTGGCCCGCCAGAGCGACGTGGACGAAGACCGGCGCGGCCAGTACCTCGACCAGATCGTCGACAGCGCCAAGCTGCTGTCGGCCATCATCTCGGACATCCTCGACCTGTCGAAGGTGGAAGCCGGCAAGCTGCGGCTGGAGACCGTGCCCTTCGACCTGCATGCGCTGCTGGGCAACCTGCACCGCGGCAGCCTGGGCCCGGCCGAGGCCCGCGGCCTGGCGCTGCACCTGGACATCGACCCCGCGCTGCCGCAGCGGGTGCTGGGCGATCCGGTGCGGGTGCGGCAGATCATCGGCAACTTCCTGAGCAATGCGCTGAAGTTCACCGCCAGCGGCAGCGTGACGCTGCGCGCCCGGCCGGCCCGTGCGCTGCGCAACGGCCGACCCGATCCGCTGGCGTCCACCGCCCGGCTGCGCATCGAGGTGGTGGACACCGGCCCGGGCATCGACCGCGCGACCCAGGGCCGCCTGTTCCAGCCCTTCACCCAAGGCGACGAATCCACCACGCGCCGCTTCGGCGGCACCGGGCTGGGTCTGTCCATCTGCCGCGAGCTGGCCACCTTGATGAGCGGCGAAGTGGGCGTGCAAAGCCAGCCCGGCCGCGGCAGCGCCTTCTGGGTGGAGCTGCCGCTGCCTTCCAGCGACGACGACGGCACACCCTCGGCCTTCGGCCCGCTGGACACCACCAGCCCGCTCGCCGGCCGCCGGGTGCTGATGGTGGAAGACAACGCGGTGAACATGATGATCGGCGTGGCGCTGCTGGAGCGCTGGGGCGTGGAAGTGGCGCAGGCCGCCAACGGCCGCGAGGCGGTGGAGGCGGTGCGCCAGGCCGCCGACAAGGGCCGGCTCTTCGACGCCGTGCTGATGGACGTGCAGATGCCGGTGATGAGCGGCCATGAAGCCACCCGCGTGCTGCGCGAGCAGTTCGACGCCCGCGCGCTGCCCATCCTGGCGCTGACCGCCGCGGCCCTGGTGTCCGAGCGTGAGCAGGCCCTGGCCGCCGGCATGAACGACTTCCTCACCAAGCCCATCGACCCCGTGCGGCTGCATGCGGCGCTGGTGGAGGCGATGGCGCTGGGCACCCTCTAGGCGCATCTTGCATACAACCGTGCACCACAAGGTGACACGGCTTGTCACTTGGGGGTGCGTGCGGGTGCATGGGACAGCCATGGCGATGGGCATGCGACTTGCGCCCTGGGGCGCTGCACTTCAACACAGCCCCGGAGCCCGTTCGACCATGCATTTCTCCTTCGAAGCCCGCCTGCGCCCCGCCGCCTTTGCTGCCTTGCTGGCCCTGGCCGCCGGCGCCGCACACGCGCAGTCCAGCGTGTCCATCTACGGCCTGGTCGACATGTCGGCCGGCCAGTTCCAGAACGCGGGCGAAGCCAAGCTCAAGCGCGTGCAAAGCGGCAACCTCTCTACCAGCTATCTCGGCTTTTCGGGCACCGAAGACCTGGGCGGCGGCCTGAAGGCCACCTTCGCGCTGGAGAGCTTCTTCCTGGCCGACACCGGCGGCGCCGGCCGCTTCGGGCCCGACGTGTTCTGGGCCCGCGCTTCCAACGTGGGCATCGCCGGCAGCTTCGGCTCGCTGCGCGCCGGCCGCGCCAGCCCGCCGCTGTTCGTGTCCACGCTGCTGTTCAACCCCTTCGGCGATTCGTTCGGCTTCTCGCCCTCGATCCGCCAGTGGTACAACAACGCGAAGGGCGCCGGCAATGCCGTGTTCCAGACGCCGTTGATCGGCGACTCGGGCTGGAGCAACGGCGTGTTCTACGGCACGCCCAAGTTCGGCGGCCTGAGCGCCAACGTGGCCGTGACGGCCGGTGAAGGCGGCGTCAACAAGGGGCCCAACTACGGCGCCAACGTGCTGTACTTCGGCGGCCCGTTCTCGGCCACGCTGGCCTGGCAGCACGTGGAAGCCAACGGCCCGGGCGGCAACAACCTGACCAACTTCGCCGGCTTCGACCACCAGGAAGCCTGGCAGCTGGGCGCCTCGTACGACTTCGGCATGGTCAAGCTGTTCGGCCAGTACGGCCAGATCACCACCGACGCCACGCTCGAGGTCAAGACCAAGAACGCCCAGGTCGGCGCCAGCGTGCCGGTGGGCGCGGCCGGCGCGGTGCTGGCCTCGTACGGTGAATCGAAGCGCGAAGGCGGCGTGGGCCGGCTCAACAAGACGCTGACGCTGGGCTACGACCACAACCTGTCCAAGCGCACCGACCTGTACGCGATCTACATGAGCGACAAGCTCACCGGCTTCGACACCGGCAACACCTACGCCATCGGCCTGCGCCACAAGTTCTGAGCGAACCCCTCGGTCCGGGCGCAGCCCGGGCCTTGGGGGCCCAATCAATCCACCTTGGCGCCCGACACCTTCACCACCTGCGCCCACTTGGCGGTCTCGGCGTCGATCAGCTTGGCGAACTCGGCCGGCGTGTTGCCGCTGGGCACCGCGCCCTGGGCCATCAGGCGTTCCTTCAGCACCGGGCTGGCCAGCGCCTTGGCAGTTTCCTGCTGCAGGCGATTGACCACGTCGGCGGGCGTGCCGTGCGGCGCCAGCAGGCCGAACCAGCTGCTGGCTTCATAACCCTTGACCGGCCCGGCCTCGGCGATGGTGGGCACGTCGGGCAGCGCGGGCGAACGGGCCGCGCTGGTCACCGCCAACGCCTTCAGCTTGCCGGCCTTGATCTGCTGCATCGACGACGGCAGGTTGTCGAACATCAGGTCCATGTTGCCGCCGATCAGGTCGATCAGCGCCGGGCCCGAACCGCGGTACGGGAAGTGCACCATGTAGCTGCCGGTCATGGCCTTGAACAGCTCGCCCGCCAGGTGGATGGAGGTGCCGTTGCCCGAGCTGGCCATGTTGAGCTTGCCGGGGTTGGCCTTGGCGTACTTGATCAGGTCGGCCACGTTGCGGATGCCCAGCCGCTCGGCCTTGGCCGGGTTGAACACCAGCACGTTGGGCACCGCGGCCACCAGCGTCACCGGCGCGAAGTCCTTGATGGGGTCGTAGGGCAGCTTGGGGTACAGCGACTGGTTGATGCCGTGAGTGCCCACGGTGCCCATCAGCAGCGTGTGGCCGTCGGGTGCCGACTTGGCCACTTCGGCCGCGCCGATGTTGCCGCCCGCGCCGGGCTTGTTGTCGACGATGAAGGGCTGGCCGAACACCCG
>NZ_CAXFDV010000632.1:0-7602 GCF_964001545.1 uncultured Aquincola sp. | reverse complement strand
CATGGAGTTGTAGACGAAGGCCGGGTTGCCCATGTGCTTGAGGCCCAGCGCCATGCCCACGCCGATGGCCAGGCCCTGGCCCAGCGAGCCGCCGGAGATCTCCATGCCCGGGGTGTAGGTGGCCATGCCCGACATCGGCAGGCACCGCCGCCCTGGCCCTGCTGGCCGCCACCGCCAGCGCCCCGGTGTGGGCCTTCAGCTTCACCAGCAGCAGCTACACCACCTCGGCCACCGCCACGGCCGAAGGCCTGACCGACAGCCTGGCGGACAGCAGCGCCACCACCCCGTTGCCGCTGCAAACCCTGGCCAATGCCGCCGGCCTGCAGGACTTTGCCAATGCCAGCGCGGTGGCCGAAGACGGCCTGCTGACTGCGTTCACCTATGCCGACAGCACAGGCGGCGCCGCCAGCGCCGAAGCGCAGGCGCGCTTCGTCGGCAGCTTTGCCGACAGCGGCCGGCTGCGCTTCAGCTTCGACTTCGGCAGCACGGCAACCGCGAGCGGCGGCAGCACCAGCGGCCTGCTGACGGTGCTGCTGACCAGCAGCCTCAACGGCAGCAGCAGCACGCTGCTGAACCAGAGCTTCTCGGCCACCGGCCTGCAGTCTTTCGAATTCACGCTGGCGGCGGGCAGCGTGAGCACGCTCGACCTGCAACTGGTGAGCAACGCTGCCACCACCGGCCTGGGCCAGTCGGCCCAGCACTTTGCGCAGGCCGGCTTTGCGGTGGCCGCCGTGCCCGAGCCGGGCACCTGGGCGCTGATGGCCCTGGGCCTGGCCGGGCTGGCCTGGCGCGCGCGCCGGCCGGCCGGCGCTTCAGCCGCCTGAGATCGCGTACTTGTCACCCACCTGCTCACGCAGCGGGTGGGTGTCGTAGACGATGTGCATCTGCGCGATGCGGTCGCTGCCCGGGCCGAAGCTGAACACGTCCACACAGGTGAAGCTGAGCTGCTGGCCGTCGCGCAGCGTCCAGTCGTAGCGGAACCAGGCGGCCACGCGCTGCGCGCCGGGCGCTGCGTCGGCCGACACCAGCAGGTCGATCGGCGTGATGACGCTGCCGCTGGACGAAGCGGCCAGCTTGTCGAAAAACGGCTGGGCGGCCAAGGTGCCGAGGAAGGGCGAATGCACCACGCCGTCGGGCTCGAAGCAGCTGACGAGGCCGGCGGTATCGCCCTCGTGCAGGTGGCGCAGGTAGCGGCGGACGGTGTCGAGGGCGGTGCTCATGAGTGGCCAAGCGTTGGTGACAAGGTCCGCAGCATCGCCGCCACGCGATGAGGCAGCAAGCCGCTGGCGTGCCGATTACATAAGATGCGCTTATGAATCTGACGTCCTTGCGCTACCTGCGGCTGGTGGTGGAACACGGCACCTTCGCGGCCGCTGCGGCGGCGGCTGGCGTGTCGCAGCCCGCCGTGTCGCAGGCCCTGCAGCAGCTGCAGGCCCGGCTGGGCGAAAACCTGTTTGAGCGTGAAGGCCGCCGCCTGCGGCCCAATGCCCGTGCCCGCCAGCTGGCCCGGCACAGCCATGGGCTGGAAGAGCAGCTGCAAGACCTGCTGCCGCCAGCATCGGCCGCGGCCGATCCGGCGCTGCTGCGGGTGGGGCTCACCGCCTCGGCCGCGCGGGTGTGCGGGCCGCTGCTGGTGGCGCATTGGTGCGGCGCCGGGCCCGGCCGCCGGCTGGCCATGCGCAGCGCCGACGAGGGCCAGCTGATCGCCGGCCTGCAGCGCCGCGCGCTGGACCTGGCGATCACGCCGCGGCCACGCGGGCCGATGCCGACAGGCCTGTCGGTGCAGCCGCTGTACCGCCTGACGCCGCGGGTGTACGGCCGGCGCGGCCATCCGCTGGCCGGCACGCAGCGGCTGCAGGATCTGCAGTCGGCCTGCTTTGCGGCTGTGGGCGCCGCGGTGGCCGGCCCGGTGGATGTGCTGACCGAAGCCTTCGAGGTGCGGCGCCTGCCGCCGCCGCAGGTGCAGGTGCAATGCGCCGACTACGGCAGCCTGGTGCAGTTGCTGGCGCAGACCGACCTGCTGGCGGTGCTGCCCCATCCGGCGCTGCTGGGTGAAGGCGCGGCCGGCGCGGTGCGCCCGCTGCCGCTGCGCGAAACGCTGCCGCTCTACGACATGGTGCTGCTGCGGGCCGCCGGCACCAGCCGCCTGCTGGGGCCGCTGGTGCGGCAGCTGCGCCAGGCGCTGGCCGGCGGGCCGCAGGACTGAAAGGCTCAGCCTTGCCGGTGGTCCACGAACAAGGCGAAGGATTCCGACAGCTGCTGCGCCTGGCGCGCCAGGGCGGCCGCAGCCGCCCGGCAGCGGTCGGTGCGGGCGGCGTTGTCCTGCGTGGCATCGTCGAGCCGGGCCATGGCCTCGCGCACGTGGTCCAGGCCCAGCTGGTCGAGCGTGGCGGCGGTCTGCTGCAGCGCGGCGGCTGCCAGCTCGGTGCGCTGGCCCAGGTCGTCGCTGTCGTGGGCCAGGCCGCGGGTGGCGGCGCACAGCCGATGCACTTGCGGGCCCAGCTCGTCGCGCAGCGCCTGCAGCTGCCAGCCGGCCTGCTGCAGCGCGCGGTGCAGCAGGCCCTGCTCAGCGCCCGGGCACGACCCCGCGGGCGCGGCCGGGTGCACCGCGCCCAGCGCATGCCCGGCGACCAGTGCCAGCGCCTGCTGCTGCGCCAGCCGCCACGGCGCCCACACCTGCCGCCGCAGCCAGCCGGCCAGCAGCAGCCCGCCCACCGCGCACACGGCCAGGTGCCCGCCCAACGCAGCACCCGCCAGGCCGCCCAGCCAGCCGCCGGCCATGCCGAGGGCCGCCAGGCCGGCCGCCGCCAGGCGCAGTCGCCACATCAGCGGCAGCGACCAGGCCTGCGTTTGCAGCGCCGGCTGCAGGCCCGGTGCGCTGGCGCGCAGCGCGCAGCGGTGCAGCCGGTGGTCCAGCGCGGCGTCGGCCTCCACCGGCCGGCTGTGCAGCAGCAGGTGGCCGGCCCAGCGGCCTTCGCGCCGCAAGGGCGCGGCATGCACCTGCATCCAGCAGGCCTCACCTTCGGCCAGCCGGTAGGCCAGCAGGCCGGCCCAGGGGTGGCCGGCGCGCAGCGTGGCCCACAGGTCGGCCTCGGCCCGTGGCGGCTGCAGCGGATGGATGAGCGCCGCATGCGGCTGGCCGGCCAGCGCACGTGCGCTGCGGCCCAGCAGCTGGCGCAAGGCGGGGCTGGCATGCTGCACCCGGCCTTCGTCGTCGGTGGCCAGGATCAGCGGCGGGCGTGGGGCCGGCGTGGGGGATGGCGCGGCGGTGGCCGGCGCATCGGTGGGGCGGGTGTCCACCACATCCCTCACGCAGCGGCCGGCGCGGCGGGCGCGTCGATCTCGAACCAGAAGGTGTTGCCGCCGCCGGGCGTGCCGCGCACCGCCAGCTCGCCGCCCAGCGCCTGGGCCAGCCGGCGGCTGATCACCAGGCCCAGGCCGCCGCGGCGCTCGGGGCTGCCGTGCGACCACAGCTCCAGTGCATGGCCCTGGCGCAGCAGCTCGGCCAGCTGGTCGGCGTCCATGCCGTGGCCGGTGTCGGCCACCTCGAAGCACCAGCGCGCCGGGCCCACCCGGTGGCAGTTCAAGCTGATGCTGCCCTCGGCGGTGGCGCGGGCCGCATTGCCCAGCAAGTTCAGCAGCAGCTGACGCAGGCGCTGGCCGTCCACCCACAGCACCGGGTCGGCCGTGGGATGGCCGCCCTGCAGCTGCGTGCGCACCAGCACCGACGGGTTGCGCACTTCGGCGCGCGCCAGTTCGGCCAGGCCGTTGAGCAAGGCCGACAGGCGCAGCGGCTGCGGGCGCAGCGTCACTTCGGCGCTGCTGGCCAGGCCCACCTCCAGCAGGTCATTGACGGTGCGGCTGAGATGCTCGCCGCACTGGGCGATGCTGTCGAGCCAGCGGCGGTGCTTGGGGCTCAGTTTGGCTTCGCTGGCCGTCAGGCGGGCCAGGCCCACCAGCCCGTGCAGCGGCGAGCGCAGCTCGTGCGCCACATGGGCCAGGTGGGCCAGCAGGCGCCGCTCGCGTGCTTCGGCTTCGCTGTCCTGCAGCGGGGCGAGATCGCTGTCGGCAAAGGGCGCTGCGGCGTGCAGCGGCGGGCAGGCGACCGCCGCGCAGGCGGCCGGCCCGGATGCAGGATGGGTATGCATGAGGCGTGGCAGGCTGTGATGAGATGCCTGCATGGTGCGGCTGCGCGCCGCCCCCACCCATGACCAATCCATGACCAAGCGGGCGGTCATCCGCCCGCCAGCGCCCTCGTCAGCCCGCGGCCGGCGCCAGCCGGAAGTCGTAGTGCGCCGACCAGTACGGCCGGCGCATCGGCCGCCCGTCGACCGCGGTGCCGGGTTCATGCCGTTCGAAAGGCACGATCAGGCTGTCGCGCACGCCGAACACCACGTCCGTCTCCAGGTAGGGGCTGTCGCCCACGAACAGGTGCGTGGTCACCGGCACATGGCCGTCGGCCGACACCATCATGTGGATGTGGCCCGGCCGGTTGGGGTCGCGGCCCATGCGGTGGATCATGCGGCCCACCGGCCCGTCCATCGGAATCGGGTAGTAGCTGGGCCGGATCGACCAGAACCAGAAGCGGCCCTCGCCATCGGTGCGAAAGCGCCCGCGGGCCCGCATCTCGGCCTGCTCGCCCATCTGCATGTCGTAGTTGCCTTCGCCGTCGCCCGACCACACGTCCAGCAGCGCGCCGGGCAGCGGCTGGCCTTCGGTGTCGGTCACGCGGCCGGTGTACAGCGCCGGCTCGCCGGGCACGCCTTCGCCGATGTCGAAGCCCAGCGGCCGGTCGGGCGCGCCCACCCAGTAGTACGGGCCCTGTACCGTGGCTTCGGTGGCCGGCGTGGCGCCCTGGGCCTGGCCACTGGCGCGGGCCTGGGCCAGCGCCACCACCAGCATCGACACGCCCAGCGTGTCCGACAGCAGGATGAATTCCTGCCGCTTGTCGGTGCAGGTCTTGCCCGTGGCGGTGAGGAACTCGATGGCCTGCATCCATTCTTCGCCCGTGAGGTCCACCGCCCGCACGAAGTCGTGCAGATGGGTGACCAGCGCGCTCATCACCTGCTTGAAACGCGCATCGGTGCAGCCGGCCAGCCGGGCCAGCACTTCGTCGGTCAGGCTGTGCACGGCATCGGATGCTTCGGCCATGGGCATGTCTCCTTGTAGTGGTTGGGGCGCACCATAACCATCGAGGCGCTGGCGCAGAAGTGAAGATCTTCGATAAATTCCATGCACCGCATCGATGGAAACCCGCCCATGGAACTGCGCCACCTGCGCTACTTCACCGCGCTGGCCGAGTGCCTGAACTTCACCCGGGCGGCCGAACGGGTGCACGTCACCCAGTCGACGCTGTCGCACCAGATCCGCCAGCTGGAAGAAGAAGTGGGCCATGAGCTGTTCGACCGCATCGGCCGCCGCGTACTGCTGACCGAAGCGGGCGAAACCTTCCTGGGCTATGCCTCCAAGGCGCTGCGCGAGGTGGACCAGGGCTTGGGCGAACTCAAGCGTGCGGCCGGGGCGCTGACTGGCGAGGTGCGCATCGGCGCCACCCACACCTTCAACCTCGGCTTCGTGCCCGAATGCCTGGCCGCCTTCCTGGCGCGCCACCCCACGGTGAAGATCAGCGTCGAGGAACTGGCGGCCGACGCCATCGCCCAGCGGCTGCTGGAAGGCACGCTGGACGTGGGCATCGCCTACCAGCCGGCCGAGCCGGGACGGCTGTGGTTCGAGCCGCTGTACAGCGAAGAGATGGTGCTGGTGGTAGGCGCCGGCCATGCGCTGGCCGGCCGCCGCCGGGTGCGCATGGTGGAGCTGCACAGGCAGCCGCTGGTGATGCTGCCGCGCGTGTTCACCACCCGCACGATGCTGGACGCCTGCCTGGCCAGCTGCGGCGCCGAGCCGCTGGTGGCGGCCGAGATGAACACCATCGCGCCGATGATCGACCTGGTGGCGCGCACCGGGCTGGCGGCCATCGTTTCGCGCCATGCAGTGCCGGCGCGCGAGGACATCCGCACCGTGCCGCTGGAAAGCCCCACCCCGATGCGCACCCCCGGCCTGCTGTGGCAGCGGCAGGCGCGCCAGAGCGCGGCCGTCAAGAGCTTTGCGCGCGAGATCCGCAAGGCGGCGCTCGGGCGCAGCCTGCAGCCGGCGGGCTGATGCATCGACAGCGTAGATCGACCACATCGAAATTCTTCACTTCTTGTGGCCGCCGCCACTGCTTACCGTTCGCTCCCACTCAACGTGAAGGAGCGGCATGAAGATCGGCAAGGAGACGGTGCCCCGCAGCGCCATCTGCACCTCGGACGAACACAGCATCACCGTGCGCGGGCGCGACCTGTGCAGCCAGCTGATCGGCCGCGTGTCGTTCACCGACTACTTCCACCTGCTGGTGACCGGCCGCGAAGCCACGCCGGCCGCCACCGCGGTGCTGGACGCCACGCTGGTGGCCATTGCCGAGCATGGCCTGGTGCCCAGCGTGCAGGCCAGCCGCATGACGCTGGCGGCAGCGCCCGATGCGCTGCAGGGCGCGGTGGCGGCCGGCATCCTGGGCTGCGGCTCGGTGATCCTGGGCGCCAGCGAAACCGCCGGCCGCCTGTTCCATGAGATCGACCAGCGCGCTGCCGGCGCCGAAGGCCCAGCCCTGGACACAGCGGCGCTGGCCGTGGTGCGCGAATACCGCCAGGCCGGCCGGCAGATCCCCGGCTATGGCCACCCGCTGCACAAGGCGCGCGACCCGCGGGTGGACGCCCTCTTCCGCGTGGCGCAGCAAGCGGGCGCCGACCTGCGCTACGTGGCGGTGGCAGAAGCCGTGGAACGGGTGCTGCCCGATGCGGTGGGCAAGGCGCTCAAGCTCAACGTTTCGGCCGCTATCCCGGCGGTGCTGCTGGGCATCGGCTTTCCGCTGCTGGCGCTCAAGGGCGTGCCCATCCTGGCGCGCACGGCCGGCCTGATCGCCCACCTGAACGAAGAGCTGGAGCGCTCGATCGGCTTTGCGCTGTCGTACCAGGCCACGCGCGAGCTGCAGTACGACGGCCCGCCGCCGCCCTGAGCCACGACCCCGCGTTCGACCCCTACCTACAACGACCGGAGACACAGCATGAGCAGTACCCGCAGGCGCACCCTGGCGTCGGCCGCGGCCTGGGCCGCCACCCTCGGGCTGGGCGCTGGCCTGGCCACCCTCGCCCCCGTGGCCACGGCGCAGACCGCGGCCGCCGACTGGCCGAGCCGGCCGCTGCGCATCGTGGTCGGCTTTGCCGCCGGCACGCCGCCCGACGTGTTCGCACGCATCTACGGCGAATACGCCTCGCGCAAGCTGGGCGTGCCGGTGATCGTGGACAACAAGCCGGGCTCGGCCGGCAACCTGGCCAGCGACGCGGTGGCCAAGTCGCCGGCCGATGGCTACACCGTGCTCTACAACGTCTCCACCGCCTTCACCATCAACCCCTTCATCTACGGCAAGCTGCCGTTCGACGCGGCCAAGGATCTGGTGCCGGTGGCGCCCACCATGCGCCAGGGCCTGGTGCTGATCGCCAGCCCCAAGCTGGAAGCCGCCACGCTGAAGGACGTGCTGGCGCAGGCCCGCAGCAAGCCCGACCAGCT
>NZ_CAXFDV010000631.1:0-1698 GCF_964001545.1 uncultured Aquincola sp. | reverse complement strand
CGGGCCGAACATCCAGTGGTAGGTGATCAGCGTGTCGTGGCGGCCGAACAGCTGCGACAGGCGCACCGGGCCCTGCTCGCCCTCGAACACATAGTCTTCCGGCACCGGGCCGCCGGCCGGCAGCTGGCGGCGCAGCGCGGCCACGCGCTCGAGGTGGCGGCGCAGCTCAATCTCTTCGGCCAGCAGCGCGGTGCGGGCGCGGCGGTACTCGGCGCTTTCGTTCGGAAAGCGGCTGGGCGCGCGCGCAGCCAATTCGGCGGCCGGCAGCAGCGGGGTGGGCGGGGTCATGCGGCGTCTCCTTCGGGGTGTGGGGCACGACGATCCAGCGCGCGCTTTTTCGACAGGCGGTGTCAGGCGCTTGCATGCGCTGCAACGCCGCATGCAAACCGCCAGAACCCCGGGGCCACGGCCGGCTGCTGAAATGCAGGGCATGAGCACTGCCACCTCCACCCTGCCCCCGGTTTTTGTTTCCCACGGCTCGCCGATGACGGCGCTGGAGCCCGGCGCGGCCGGCGCCTTCTGGCAGCGGATGGGCCAGGCGCTGGTGGCGGCCTTCGGCCGGCCGAAGGCGGTGCTGGCGGTGTCGGCCCATTCGTTGACGCGTGAGCCGGTGCTGCTGGCCGCACCGCGGCACGAGGCGGTGTACGACTTCGGCGGCTTCCCCGACGCGCTGTACCGCCTGCGCTACGACGCCGCAGGCGCGCCGGCCCTGGCCGAGCGCGCGCAGGCGCTGCTGGCACAGGCCGGCATCGCGGCGCACAAGCTGCCCGAAGGCGGGCTGGACCACGGCATCTGGACGCCGCTGCGCTCGATCTTTCCGCAGGCCGACGTGCCGGTGCTGCCTTTGGCCTACGTGCCCAGCCAGAGCCCGGCGCAGCAGTTCGCGCTGGGCCAGGCGCTGGCGCCGCTGGCGGCCGAAGGCGTGTGGGTGCTGGGCACCGGCAGCATCACCCACAACCTGCGGCTGCTGGGCCGCTTCAACGGCGCGCCGCGCGGCGACGATGCCGAGATCCCGGAAAGCGCCGCCTTCCGCGACTGGATGCGCGCCCGCGCCGCCACCCGCGACTGGGCGGCGCTGCTGGACTACCGCACCCAGGCGCCGCACGCAGCGCTGATGCACCCCACCGACGAGCACCTGCTGCCCTGGTACGTGGCCGCCGGCGCGGGCGGCCGCGAGACGGCGCCGCTGCGCCTGCACGACTCGGTGACCTTCGGCGCGCTGGGCATGGACGCCTATGCCTTCGGCCCGCAGGCCGAGCGGCTGGCGCAGGCGCTGGCGGCCTGAGCCGGCGCCGCTTTGGTTCAACGGCCGGGCACCGACCCGACAACGCCTTCGACGAACCAATCCATCGATGCGATGGCCGCATCGGGCAGCGCGCCGCCCGCGGGCTGGCGCAGCTGGCCGGCCTGGTCTTTCAGCGGGCCCGCAAAGGGCTGCAGCTTGCCGGCGATCAAGGCCTGCTGGCGTTGGGCCAGGTCCTTGGCCACGGCCGGCGGCAGCGCCGGATCGATGGCCGACAGCCGCACCATGCCGGCCTGCAGGCCGCCCCAGGTGGCGCCCGACTGCCAAGTGCCCGCCAGCACCGCCTTGGCCTGCTGCACGTAGTAGGCGCTCCAGTCGGCCGTCCCCGCCGCCAGCTGGGCCTTGGGCGCAAAGGCTCGCATGTCGCTCTGGTAGGCCAGCAGGCGCACGCCCTT
>NZ_CAXFDV010000630.1:0-3730 GCF_964001545.1 uncultured Aquincola sp. | reverse complement strand
TGGTGGGCCGCACCATCCTGGCCCACGTGGGCAGAGGCGATCAGCGGCAGCGCGGCGGCGGCCAGGCCCAGCAGGGCGGCGCGGCAGGGGCGATGGGTCATCGGCAGTCCTTCTTGTGTCAGGCGGGAAGTGGCCGCAAGCGCCACAAAGGTGCGCTTGCCGGCGGGCTCATGCAATGGGTTGGTGCACCGTCACCAATTTGGTGCCATCGGGGAAGGTGGCTTCGACCTGGATCTCGGGGATCATCTCGGCGATGCCGTCCATCACGTCGGCCCGGGTGAGCACGGTCTTGCCCTCGCTCATCAGCGCGGCGACGCTCTTGCCGTCGCGGGCGCCTTCCATGATGGCGGCGCTGATCAGCGCCACCGCCTCGGGGTAGTTGAGCTTGAGGCCGCGGGCCTTGCGGCGTTCGGCCAGCAAGGCGGCGGTGAAGATCAGGAGCTTGTCCTTCTCGCGGGGCGTGAGTTCCATGGGACTGCTTTGAGCAGGATGGATGCCAGTGCCGCGGCATGGTGCGTTTCTTGATGCGCCATGGTGATGAAGGATGACAGCAGGACCGCGCCGCCGCAGCGCCTGGACGATGCGCCGCAGCGGGTGGTCAAGGTGCGCCGCGACTACAACAGCTGGGTCGGCAGCGAGACCATGGAGGACTACGCGCTGCGCTTCACCGCGCGCTCGTTCCGCAAGTGGTCGCCCTGGCGGGTGGCCAACACCGCCTTCGGTGCCGCCTCGTTTCTGGTGCTGGAAGCGGTGGGCGCCACGCTGCTGGTGCAGTACGGCTTTGCCAACGCCTTCTGGGCCATCCTGTGCACCGGGCTGATCATCTTCGCGGCCGGCCTGCCCATCAGCATCTACGCGGCGCGCTACGGCGTCGACATGGACCTGCTGACCCGCGGCGCCGGCTTCGGCTACATCGGCAGCACCATCACCTCGCTCATCTACGCCAGCTTCACCTTCATCTTCTTCGCGCTGGAAGCGGCGGTGATGGCCTATGCGCTGGACCTGGCCTTCGACATCCCCCCGGCCTGGGGTTACCTGATCTGCGCGCTGGTGGTCATTCCGCTGGTCACCCACGGCGTGACCATGATCAGCCGGCTGCAGGTGTGGACACAGCCGCTGTGGCTGCTGATGCTGGTGCTGCCTTTCGTCTACGTGTTCCAGGCCTACCCGGGCGTGCTTGGTGAGCTGTCGGGCTACGGCGGCGCCAACGACACGCCCGCCTTCAGCCTGCTGGGCTTCGGCGCGGCGCTCACCGTGGGCATTGCGCTGATCACGCAGATGGGCGAGCAGGCCGACTACCTGCGCTTCATGCCCGAGCCCGCCACCCCGCGCGACAGGCGCCGCTGGTGGGCCGGCGTGCTGGTGGGCGGGCCGGGCTGGGTGGTGCTGGGCGTGGTCAAGATGCTGGCCGGCACGCTGCTGGCCTACATCGCGCTGTCGCACATGGTGCCGGCCGAGCGCGCGGTCGACCCCAACCAGATGTACGTGAACGCCTGGAACCTGGTGTTTCCGCACTACGGCTGGGCGGTGGCGGCCACGGCGCTGTTCGTGGTCATCTCGCAGCTCAAGATCAATGTCACCAATGCCTATGCCGGCTCGCTGGCCTGGAGCAACTTCTTCGCGCGGCTGACGCACAGCCACCCGGGGCGCGTGGTGTGGGTGGTGTTCAACACCCTCATCGCGCTGATGCTGATGGAACTGGACGTGTTCCAGGCCCTGGGCCATGTGCTGGGGCTGTACTCCAACCTGGCCATCAGCTGGATGATGGCGGTGGTGGCCGATCTGGTGATCAACAAGCCCATGGGCTGGAGCCCGCGCGGCATCGAGTTCAAGCGCGCCTTCCTGTACGACGTCAACCCGGTGGGCGTGGGCGCGATGGGCATCGCGTCGGTGCTGTCGGTGGCGGCGCACATGGGCGCCTTCGGCGAGCTGGCACAGGCGTTTTCGGCCGTCATCGCGATGGTCACGGCCTTCGTCGTGTCGCCGCTGATCGCCTGGGCCACCGGTGGCCGCTACTACCTGGCGCGGCACGACGGCGCCGGTCCGCCGCCGCCGGCGGTGCCGGGGCGGCGCATCTTCCGGCTGGTGCCGGTGGCGTCCAAAGAGGCCGCTGCGCAGCCGGCCGCGCTCAAGCACTACGGCCTGCAGCGCTGCTGCATCTGCGAGCGCGACTACGAGCACGACGACATGGCCCATTGCCCGGCCTACCAGGGGCCGATCTGCTCGCTGTGCTGCTCGCTCGACGCGCGCTGCGGCGACCTGTGCAAGCCCGATGCGCGGCTGGCCGCGCAATGGACCGCGCTGCTGCGCAAGCTGATGCCGCGTGCGCTGTGGCCGTCCATCGACTCGGGCCTGGGCCACTACCTGATGGTGATGCTGATGGTGGTGCCGGTGCTGGGCCTGCTGTTCGGCGCGCTGTATGCGCATGAGCTGCGGCTGCTGGGCGAGGCCGGCGTGGCGGTGCAGCCGGCGCTGCGGCTGGGCTTCATCAAGGCCTTCGCGGCGCTGCTGCTCATCTCGGGCATCGTGGCCTGGTGGCTGGTGCTCACGCACAAGAGCCGGCAGGTGGCGCAGGAAGAATCCAACCGCCAGACCCAGGCGCTGCACGAGCAGACGCAGGCGCTGCAGCGCGAGGCCGAATCGCACCGCCGCACCGACGCCGCGCTGCAGCAGGCCAAGCGCGCCGCCGATGCGGCCAACCAGGCCAAGAGCCGCTACATCACGACCATCAGCCATGAGCTGCGCACGCCGCTCAACAGCATCCTGGGCTATGCCCAGCTGCTCGACGAAGACGAGCACATGCCCGAGCACCGCAAGCGCGCGGTCAGCGTGATCCGCCGCGGCGGCGACCACCTGCTGAGCCTGATCGAAGGCACGCTGGACATCGCCCGCATCGAAGGCGGCAAGTTCAGCCTCAGCCCGCAGCCGATGCGCTTTCGCGAATGCGTGCATGAGCTGGCGCGCCTGTTCGAGCTGCAGGCCGCCGGCAAGGGCATCGCCTTCGAGCCGCAGATCGCCGACAGCCTGCCCGACGTGGTGCGGGCCGACGAGAAGCGGCTGCGGCAGATCCTGATCAACGTGCTGGGCAATGCGGTGAAGTTCACCGCGAGGGGGCGGGTGATCTTCCGCGTCAGCTGGGCGCGCGAGCTGGCCCGCTTCGAGATCGAGGACACCGGCCCCGGCATGAGCGAAGCCGAGCTGGAACGGGTGTTCGAGCCCTTCATGCGCGGCTCGGCCGCCGGCATGTCGGCCAGCGGCGGCACCGGCCTGGGCCTGACTATCGCCAAGATGCTGACCGACCTGATGGGCGGCGAGATGCGGGTGCACAGCGAGCCCGGCGTGGGCAGCCGCTTCACCATCCGCCTGTTCCTGCCCGAGATGCGGGCCGAGCTCACCCGGCCTGCCGAGGCACCGCGCCGGCGCACCGGCTACGTGGGCGCGCGCCGCAAGGTGCTGGTGGTGGACAACGAAGAGGTGGACCGCGGCTTTCTGGCCAGCGTGCTGGAGCCGCTGGGCTTTGAAGTGGCGCAGGCCGCCTCGGGCGAAGAGGCGCTGGCCCGCGTGGCCGGACTGGCACCCGACGCCATCCTGATGGACCTGGCGATGCCCGGCATCGACGGCTGGGAGACGCTGCGCCGCCTGCGTGCGCAGGGCTTGAGTGCCGCGCCCGCGGCCATCGTCTCGGCCAATGCCTTCGACAAGGGGCTGGACAACGACGTCGGCATCGCGC
>NZ_CAXFDV010000629.1:0-3767 GCF_964001545.1 uncultured Aquincola sp. | reverse complement strand
TGCATGTTACGCACATGTGCTTGCACACAAGTCGTTTGCCCTGCGCCGATTTGGGGCGTAGATTCCGGGCAGGTCCACCCGCATCACGAGAGACAACGAAATGACTTCTTCGAACACCCGCGCCAGCTTCCACTGGGACGACCCGCTGCTGCTGGACCAGCAGCTGACCGATGACGAACGCTCGGTGCGGGAAGCCGCCCGCGCCTACTGCCAGGACCGCCTGGCCCCGCGGGTGCTGGAAGCCTTCCGCCACGAAAAGACCGATCCGGCCATCTTCCGCGAGATGGGCGAGCTGGGCCTGCTGGGCGCCACGATTCCTGAGCAGTACGGCGGCGCCGGCCTCAACTACGTGTGCTATGGCCTGGTGGCACGCGAGGTGGAGCGTGTGGACTCCGGCTACCGCAGCATGATGAGCGTGCAGTCGTCGCTGGTGATGGTGCCGATCAACGAGTTCGGCACCGAGGCGCAGAAGCAGAAGTACCTGCCCAAGCTGGCCCGTGGCGAGTGGATCGGCTGCTTCGGCCTGACCGAGCCCAACCACGGCAGCGACCCCGGCAGCATGATCACCCGCGCCCGCAAGGTGGACGGCGGCTACAGCCTGTCGGGCGCCAAGATGTGGATCACCAACAGCCCGATCGCCGACGTGTTCGTGGTCTGGGCCAAGGACGACGAAGGCGCGATCCGCGGCTTCATCCTGGAAAAGGGCTGGAAGGGCCTGACCGCCCCCGCGGTGCACGGCAAGGTGGGCCTGCGCGCCAGCCTGACCGGCGAGATCGTGATGGACGAGGTGTTCTGCCCCGAGGAAAACGCCTTCCCCGAGGTGCGCGGCCTCAAGGGCCCGTTCACCTGCCTGAACAGCGCCCGCTACGGCATCGCCTGGGGCGCCATCGGCGCCGCGGAAGACTGCTTCCACCGCGCCCGCCAGTACGTGCTGGATCGCAAGCAGTTCGGCCGCCCGCTGGCCGCCAACCAGCTGATCCAGAAGAAGCTGGCCGACATGCTGACCGAGATCAGCCTGGGCCTGCAGGGCGCGCTGCAGCTGGGCCGCATGAAGGACGCCGGCACCGCCGCGGTGGAAGTGACCAGCATCCTGAAGCGCAACAACTGCGGCAAGGCACTCGACATCGCCCGCCTGGCACGCGACATGATGGGCGGCAACGGCATCAGCGACGAGTTCGGCGTCGCCCGCCACCTGGTGAACCTGGAAGTGGTCAACACCTACGAAGGCACGCACGACGTGCATGCGTTGATCCTGGGCCGGGCCATCACCGGCATTGCGGCATTTTCCTGAGATCGTTGCGCAGGCCGGCGGCTTCGGTTGCCGGCGCTGCCGGCAGGTCGGCGTGGAAGGTGTTGCGCCCCTGCGCCTTGGCGCGGTAGAGCGCCCGGTCGGCCCGCTCCAGCAGCTGCTGGGGCGTGTCCTGACGCTGCGACATCGCGATGCCGATGCTGGCGCCCACCTGGGCCGGTGAGGGTCCGGCGCCGATGTCCATCGGCGCGGCCAGCGCCGTCAGCAGCTTGCGGGCCACGCACACCGGGTCCAGCTCGCCGGCCGCGCCTGAGCTTTCCAGCAGCAGCACGAATTCGTCGCCCGCGAGTCGGGCGACCACGTCGCTTTCGCGCACGGCCGCACGCAGCCGGCGCGCGAACTCCCGCAGCACCGCATCGCCCGCGCCATGGCCATGGGCGTCGTTCACCGCCTTGAAGCGGTCCACGTCCACGAACAGCAGCGCCACCGGTTCGCCGCGCCGCCGCGCCCGCGCCAGTGCGCCGGCCAGGTGCTCGTCCAGCGCGCGGCGGTTGGGCAGGCCGGTCAGGGCGTCGGTCACGGCCAGTTCGGCCAGCCGTTCTTCGGCCAGCTTCTGGGGCGTGAGGTCGGTCACCAGCACATAGACGCCGGCCACTTCGCCACTGGCGTCGTGGTGGGGCACGTACACCGTCTGCATGAAGCGGCGGCGGCCCTTGAGCACCAGGTCTTCCTGGAACAGCTGCCGCTCGCCGGCCAGCGCGGCCAGAAAGCGCGGCAGCCGCGCCGCATACAAGGCCTCGCCCAGCACTTCGGACATCGGCTGGCCGCGCATCGCCTGCGGCGACAGGCCGAACCACTGCTCGTAGGTGCGGTTGCTGAAGCGGTAGCGCTGCTCGGTGTCGATGTAGCCGATGAGCACGGGCAGGTTGTCCGCGATCTCCTGCAGCCGGTGCTCGCTCTCGGCCAGGGCGGCGGTGCGCTCCTGCACCCGCTCTTCCAGCTCGGCATGCAGGCCGCGCAGCGCGGCCTCGGCCTCGCGCCGGGCGCCGATGTCTTCCACCACCGAGATGAAGTGCAGCGGCCGGCCTTCGCGACGCACCAGCGTGACGGTGAGCTGGCCCCACAGCAGCCCGCCATCCGGCAGCAGGAAGCGCTTTTCCAGCGTGTACCGGTCGGCATCGCCGGCCAGCAGGCGGTGCACATGGCCCAGGTCCACCGCCACGTCGTCGGGGTGGGTGATCTGCTGGAAGGAGAGGGTGAACAGCTCGTCCGCCGTCCGCTGCAGCAGGCTGCACAGCCGCGGGTTGAGGCGCAGCCAGCGGCCGTCCAGACCCACCAGCGCGATGCCGATGGGCGCCGCCTCGAAGGTGGCGTGGTACAGCGCTTCACTGGCGCTCACCACCTCGGCATGGGCCTGGGCCAGCTGGCGGGCGCACAGTGTGGCCTCACGCTGCAGCAGGTCGCGGCGGATCACGCCGGCCAGCTCCTGCAGCGTCTGCAGCTCTTCGGCGTCGAATTCGCGCGGCACCCGGTCGATCACGCACAGCGTGCCCAGCGCATGCCCTTCGGCACTGCGCAGCGGCATGCCGGCGTAGGCGCGGATGCCCGGCTCGCCGGTGACCAGCGGGTTGTCGGCAAAGCGCGGGTCGGCCAGTGCATCGACCACGATGAAGAGGCCATCGCCCAGCAGGGCATGGCTGCAGAAAGCAACATCGCGCGCGGTGCCGGCCACGCCGGGCAGCCCGGTGGCGGCCCGGAACCACTGCCGGTCTTCGCCCACCATGGACACCAGCGCGATGGGCACGCGCAGCAGCCGCGCCGCCAGCCGCGTGATGGCTTCGAAGCCGGGATCGACCGCCGCGCCCAGCAGGTCGAGCGCACGCAGCAGAGCCAGGCGTGCAGGTTCTTCAGGAGTAGGGGGGGCTGCCAGCATGCCGGGTTCCAACGGGCGAACAAGGAGGTCGCATCCGTGTGCGGATTGGAACCCGGGCGCGGCGCGCACAGGCCCGGAGATGCAGGCGCTTCGTACGCCTGTTCGGGCCTTTGCTCCCGCGCCGGCGGGCCGGCAGGGCGGCTTGACATGCTGTCCAGCGTCGAACGGTTCATCACCACGGATGGGTTGACATAACACACATTGGCGTCAATCAAAGACCCAGCGAACGACGCTTCTCTCCAGCCCGCCAGCCCTCACGGCCCGACACCCACCTTCAACAACCGCTGCACCGCCGCCAGCCAAGCCTCTTCGGTGTAGGGCTTGCTCAGCAGCGGAAAGCCCGCCCGGCTCACGCGCTCGGGCGCGCCGGCGTAGCCGGAGGTCAGCAGGATGGGCAGGCCGGGGTGCAACTCGCGCAGGCGCAGCGCCAGTTCCACGCCGTCCATGCCGCCGGGCATCAGCACGTCGGAAAACACCAGGTCGTGGCCGGTGAGGTCGGCCTTCAACGCCTCGGCGGCCGAGCGGGCGCTGCTGGTCTCGAAGCCCAGCGCGCGGATCATGGTCTCCACCGCCTCGGCCACCGCC
>NZ_CAXFDV010000628.1:0-8492 GCF_964001545.1 uncultured Aquincola sp. | reverse complement strand
AGCATCGATCCGTGCGTTGCGCAGCGCCGCCAGCATCGACCGCTTGGGGCCGTCGACGTTGGGCGCGGTCATGTGGAACGCGTCCGCTCCCATGCCGTAGCCGATCAGTTCGGCGTAGATCTTGGCGCCGCGGGCCCTGGCATGCTCATACTCCTCGAGCACCAGTGCGCCACCGCCCTCGCCCAGCACGAAGCCGTCGCGGCCCTTGTCCCAGGGGCGGGACGCGGCAGCGGGATTATCGTTGCGGGTGGACAGCGCACGTGCGGCCGCAAAGCCACCAATGCCCAGTGGCGACACCGTGGATTCGGCACCGCCGGCCACCATCACGTCGACGTCGCCGTACTCGATCAGGCGCGCAGCCTCGCCGATGCAGTGCAGGCCGGTGGTGCAGGCGGTGACGATCGCCAGGTTCGGGCCGGTGAAGCCGTACCTGATGGACACATGCCCCGAGATCATGTTGATGATCGATGCGGGCACGAAGAACGGGGAAATCCGGCGCGGGCCGCGTTCGGTGTAGTCCTTGTGGGTCTGCTCGATCATCGGCAGGCCGCCGATGCCTGAACCCACGAGCACACCAATGCGCTCGGCCGTCTGCTCGTCGAGCGCTTCCCCGGTGGGGATCCCCGAGTCCTGCACGGCCTGGATGGAAGCGGCCATCCCGTAATGGATGAACGTGTCCATGTGCCGGGCTTCCTTGCCGGGGATGTAATCCTCGATGTTGAAGCCCTTGACCTCACCCGCGAAGCGGCAGGCCATGGCCGACGCATCGAACTTGGTGATGTTGGCGATGCCCGAACGGCCGGCCACCAGGTTGGCCCACCCTTCGGCCACGCTGTTGCCCACCGGGCTGACCAGCCCCAGGCCCGTGACGACGACGCGACGACGAGTCATGGAAACCGACTCAGGCCTTCTGGTGGTTGACCGCGTAGTCGATCGCCAGCTGCACGGTGGTGATCTTCTCGGCTTCTTCGTCGGGGATCTCGATGCCGAACTCGTCTTCGAGGGCCATCACCAGTTCGACCGTGTCGAGGGAGTCGGCGCCCAGGTCGGCCACGAAAGCCTTTTCGTTGGTGACGTCGGACTCAGGCACGCCGAGTTGTTCGGCAATGATCTTCTTGACACGGGCTTCGATATCGCTCATTCGCTCCTCCTGGAACATACAAAACGGCCCGGAGTTTACGCGCCCTGCAGGCGGGGCCTGCGGGGGCGTCCGGTCGGGCCGACCCGGTCCATCAGTTCATGTACATGCCGCCGTTGACATGCAGCTCGCTGCCGGTGATGTAGCCGGACGCGGGCGATGCCAGGAAAACGACCGCATCGGCCACTTCCTGCACCGCACCCAGCCGGCCCAGCGGAATCTGGGACAGCAGTGCGGTTTTCTGCGCTTCGGGCAGCACTTCGGTCATGTCGGTGGCGATGAATCCCGGCGCCACGCAGTTCACGGTGATGCCGCGGCTGCCCAGCTCACGGGCCAGGGCACGCGTCATGCCAGCCACGCCGGCCTTGGCGGCCGCATAGTTGGCCTGGCCGGCATTGCCGGAAGCGCCCACCACCGAAGTGATGTTGACGATGCGGCCATAGCGCTGCTTCATCATCGTGCGCATCACCGCGCGGCTGGTGCGGAACACGGCCTTGAGGTTGGTGTCCAGCACCGCATCCCAGTCCTCGTCCTTCATGCGCATGGCCAGCGTGTCGCGCGTGATGCCCGCGTTGTTGACGAGGATGTGCAGGCCGCCGAATTCCTTGGTCAGCGCGTCGACGGCGGCTTCCACCGCCGCTGCGTCGTTGACGTTGAGGGCCATGCCCCGGCCGCCGTGCGGCGCCAGTGCTTCAGTGATCGCGGCAGCGCCGGACTCGGTGGTGGCGGTGCCGATCACCTTGACGCCATGGGCAGCCAGCGCGCTGGCGATGCCGCGGCCGATGCCGCGCGAGGCGCCGGTGACCAGCGCCACTTGTTCGTTGAAGGTCTTCATGCCACCAGCCTCTTGGCTTCTTCCAGCGATGCGGGGTCGAACACGGTGGTGGCCTGCACCTCGGGCTCGATGCGCTTGACCATGCCGGCCAGCACCTTGCCTGGGCCGCATTCGATGATGACCTGGGCGCCCTGGGCGCGCAGCGCCTGCACCACCTCCACCCAGCGCACGGGGCCGAAGGCCTGCTCGTACAGCGCCTGGCGGATGGCCTGGGGGTCGGTCTCGATCGTCACACGGATGTTGTTGACCACCGGCATCTGCGGCGAAAGCAGCGTGGTGGCGGCCAGGCGCTCCTTCAGCCGCTCGGCCGCCGGCTTCATCAGGCTGGAGTGGAAAGGCGCGGACACCGGCAGCGGCAGCGCGCGCTTGGCGCCCTTGGCCTTGAGCACTTCACAGCCCTTTTCCACGCCGGCCTTGGTGCCGGCGATCACGGTCTGCTTGGGGTCGTTGAAGTTGACGGCTTCCACCACCTCACCGCTGGCCTGCGCGGCCTCGGCGCAGCCTTCGCGCACGGCTGCGGCGTGCACGCCCAGGATGGCGGCCATGGCGCCGGTGCCCACCGGCACGGCCTCCTGCATGGCCTGCGCGCGGAAACGCACCAGGGGCAGCGCATCGGCCAGCGTCAACGCACCGGCAGCCACCAGCGCGCTGTACTCGCCCAGCGAATGGCCGGCCACCCAGGCCGGCTTCAGGCCGGTTTCAGCGAGCCAGGCGCGGTAGCAGGCGATGCCTGCGGCCAGCATCACCGGCTGGGTGTTGGTGGTCAGGTCGAGCTGTTCCTTGGGGCCGGCCTGGATCAGGCGGCCGATGTCCTCGCCCAGCGCGGTGGAGGCTTCTTCCAGCGTCTGGCGCACGGCGGGGTGGTCGCCCCAGGCGTCGAGCATGCCGACGGCCTGCGAGCCCTGGCCAGGAAAGACGAACGCAAACGATGTCATCGCGTGACTCACGAAAGATGGAGGGGCGGCGCTCAGAAGTCGAGCAGCACGGCGCCCCAGGTGAAACCACCGCCGACGCCTTCCAGCATCAGGGTGTCGCCGCGGCGGATGCGGCCGGAACGCACGGCACTGTCCAGCGCCAGCGGAATGGACGCGGCGGAGGTGTTGCCATGCTCGTCGACGGTGACGATGACCTTGTCGGCGGCCAGCTTGAGCTTGCGCGCCGTGCTTTGCATGATGCGGATGTTGGCCTGGTGCGGAATCAGGAAGTCGATGTCCGACGCCTCGCGGCCGGCCTTGGCCAGCACCGCGCGCGCCACGTCTTCCAGCACGCCCACGGCCAGCTTGAACACGGCCGGGCCGTCCATCTTCAGCAGCGGGTCGCCCAGGATGGCGCCGCCCGACACATGGCCCGGGGTGCACAGGATGTTCAGGTGGCGGCCATCGGCATGCAGCTCGCTGGCCACGATGCCGGGCTCGTGGCTGGCTTCCAGCACCACGGCGCCGGCGCCGTCACCGAACAGCACGCAGGTGGTGCGGTCGTTGAAATCGAGGATGCGCGAGAACACCTCGGAACCCACCACCAGCGCCTTGCTCGCGGCACCGGTGCGGATCATCGCGTCGGCCACCGTCAACGCATAGACGAAGCCCGAGCACACCGCCTGCACGTCAAAAGCGGGGCAGCCATGCACACCCAGCTTGTTCTGCAAGATGGTAGCGGTGGATGGGAACACCATGTCCGGCGTGGACGTGGCGACGATGATCAGGTCGACGTCGGCCGCGGTGATGCCCGCGGCCTGCAAGGCGGCGACAGAGGCATGCAGTGCCAGATCGCTGGCGCCCACCTCGGGCTCGGCGAAGTGGCGCGCGCGGATGCCGGTGCGCTCGACGATCCAGGCGTCGGAGGTTTCCAGGCCGCGCTGCGCGAGCTGGGCCGCCAGGTCGTCGTTGGTGACGCGGCGCGGCGGCAGGTAGCTGCCCGTGCCGGCAATGCGGGAATACCGGGGTGTGGATGAAGTCATGCGGCTTGGACGGTGTCGTCGGCACCGCCGGCGACCGGCTGGGCATTCAGCGCCTGCAGCGTGTCGAGGATGCGGTCGTGGACCCGGTCCAGCAGTCGGTTGCGGGCGGCATCATACGCCCGGGTGAGCGCCTGTTCGAAACCGAAGGCATCGGCCGAACCATGGCTCTTGAACACCAGCCCGCGCAGACCCAGCAGTGCGGCACCGTTCATGCGGCGCGGGTCGACACGCGTCTTGAAGTGACGCAGCACGGGCAAGGCGATCAGCGCAGCGAACTTGGCGAACGGCGTGCGGGTGAATTCCTGGCGGATCATGTCGCTCAGCATCGAGGCCAGCCCCTCGGCCGTCTTCAGGGCCACGTTGCCCACGAAGCCGTCGCACACGACGATGTCGGTGGTGCCCTTGAAGATGTCGTCGCCTTCCACGTTGCCATGGAAGTTGAGGTGACCCCGGGCCGCCGCCTCGCGCAGCAGCTCGCCGGCGCGCTTGATGGTGTCGCTGCCCTTGATGACTTCTTCGCCGATGTTGAGCAAGCCCACACTGGGGTCGGCCTTGCCGCTGGCGGCACCCACCAGCGCACTGCCCATCACCGCGAACTGCAGCAGGTGTTCGGCCGAGCAATCGACGTTGGCACCCAGGTCGAGCACGGTGGTGAAACCGTCGAGCCGGTTGGGCATGACGGTGGCGATCGCCGGGCGGTCGATGCCGTCCAGCGTCTTCAGCACGTAGCGGGCCACGGCCATCAAGGCGCCGGTGTTGCCGGCCGACACGCAGACGTGCGCCAGCGGCTCGGCACCGGCCTCGGCCGCCTTCAGCTGGTTGATGGCCACGCGCATGGAAGAGTCGCGCTTGCGGCGCAACGCCACCTCAACCGGGTCGTCCATCAACACGGTTTCGCTGGCGTGCACGCAGGTGACGCGGGGCCATGCAGCCGCCGGGGCCAGGGCCTCGGGCGTGCCGACGAGCACCAGCTCAGCCTGCGGGTGTGCCGCCAGGAAGGCCTGGCACGCCGGCAAGGTGACGCTGGGGCCATGGTCGCCGCCCATGCAATCGACGGCGACACGCACGCGTGGCAGCGGCGTCAAGGCAGATGAGGACAAGGACATCGCCGGCTGGGCAGTGGAACCGGGTGGCAGCGCGCGCGGCAGTACGCACACAAGGCGGCGCTACGACCACACTGCCGACGCCGCCATGCGCGCGCCGGCCACCGAAGCCAAAACGCCGGACATGCAAGGCACGCCCGGCAGCGCCATCATCAGGTGTCCGACTTGGTGCGAAGCACCTTGCGGCCACGGTAGAAGCCGGTGGGGCTGATGTGGTGACGCATGTGCGTCTCGCCGGTGGTCGGCTCGATCGCGATGCCCGGCACGGGCAGCGCGTTGTGCGAACGGTGCATGCCCCGCTTGGAGGGCGACTTCTTGTTTTGCTGGACGGCCATGAGGTTCTCCTGGTGGCGCCAGACAAGTTACGGGCGGCGCCTTCGCGAAAAGCCGATGATCATAACATGACCTGCGAAGGTCGTCAGCTGCCTTTGTTGTCGCGCTTGAGTTGGGCCAGTGCCGCGAAGGGGTTCACCTTCTCTTCGGGCGGCAGTTCGTCCTCGGAAGGCTCCACGGCCATGGGCAGCGGATCGGGGCACTGCTCATGCCGCGGCACCAGGGGCAGCGCCAGCAACAGCTCATCTTCCACCAGCTCCTGCAGGTCGAGCCAGCGCGGCAGCGCCAGCACGTCGTCGTCGCTGTCGGCATCCAGCTGCGCGGCCAGCTGCTCGTCGCCCACAAAGCGCAGCCAGTTGTCGAGCTCCACCGGGATGACCACGGGCGCCAGGCAGCGCTGGCATTCACGGGGCACCTGCGCATGGGCCTGCAGATGCAGCCACACCTGCGGCTCGCCACCCTTGACGGGCCGGCGCTCGCCATGGGCCGACCACTGCACCGCGGGCAGGGCAACGCCCTCTGCGGTGGCGGGCGCGTCTTCGGCCACGCGGGCCAGGTCGCTCAACGGCCATTGGCCGGACAGTTCGCCACCCTGGGTGGCAAAGGCCGCCACGTCCAGGCGGCGGGGGTCGTGTTCTCCAGGCTTCATGCGGGCAGTGTAGACGGGGGCCGATGGACAATGGCCGCATGGACGAACCCCGCCCCGCCCTCATCCTGGGCTCCACTTCCCCCTACCGCCGCGAGCTGCTGGAACGTCTGCGGCTGCCCTTCTCCGTCATTCGGCCCGAGGTGGATGAAACGCCCTTGCCCGGCGAAGCCCCGGCCGACCTGGCCCTGCGTCTGGCCCTGGCCAAGGCCCGCGCGGCGGCCCGCATCGCGGGTGGCCAGCATGCCGACCCGGTGGTCATCGGCTCCGACCAGGTGGCCGACCTCAACGGCCAACCACTGGGCAAGCCCGGCAACCATCAGTGCGCCACCGAGCAGCTGCGGCAGATGCGCGGTCGCACGGTGCTGTTCCATACCGCGGTGACGCTGCTGCGGCCCGCCACCCGCTACGAGCAAACGGTGATGGCCACGGTGACCGTGCGCTTTCGCCCGCTGCAGGACGAAGAGATCGAGCGCTACCTGGCCGCCGAGCAACCCTACGACTGCGCCGGCAGTGCCAAGGCAGAAGCCCTGGGCATCACGCTGCTGGAAGGCATCGAGTCGGACGACCCCACCGCGCTGATCGGCCTGCCGCTGATCCGCACCTGCGCGCTGCTGCGCGAAGCCGGGCTGCAACTGCCATGACGGGCACCTTGTACCTGGTACCCAACACGCTGGACTTCGGCACCGGCGATGCGCAGCAACCGCCCGACATCGAGGACACGCTGCCGATGGGCGCGCTGAAGGTGGCCGCCGCCCTGCCCCACTGGGTGGCCGAAAACGCCAAGACCACGCGCAGCTTCCTCAAGCGCGTGGGTCAGCGGGTGCCGCTGAGCCGGCCGCTGCAGGAGATCGGCATCGTGGAACTGCCGCGCCCGCCCAAGGGTGGCGCCGCGGTGGCCGCACCCAACCTGGCCCCGCTGCTGGCGCCGGCGCTGGCCGGGCATGACCTGGGCCTGATTTCGGAAGCCGGCCTGCCGGCCGTGGCCGACCCCGGCGCCTTGCTGGTGGCAGCGGCCCACGCCGCCGGCGTGCCGGTGCGGCCGCTGTCGGGGCCCACCTCATTGCTGCTGGCTCTGTCGGCCAGCGGGCTCAATGGGCAGAGCTTTGCGTTCGTCGGCTACCTGCCGGTGGAGGCGGGCGCGCGCATCGCGCGGCTGCGTGAGCTGGAGGTGCTGTCGCGCAAGCAGCAGCAGACGCAGCTGATGATCGAGACACCCTACCGCAACGGCGCGCTGCTGTCGGCGATGCTGCAGGCGCTGGCGGGGGGCACGCGGGTGTCGATCAGCGTCGGGCTGACGCTGGAAGGCGGCTGGACACGCACGCTGACGGTGGCCGACTGGAAGCGGCAGGGGGTGAGCCTGCCGGATCGCGTTCCGGCGGTGTTCTGCCTGCTGGGCTGAGGTGAGCCCCCAAGCTCGCGTTGCTCGCTGCCCCCCAAGGGGGCGCAGGTTCCTTGGGGCGGCCCGGCGGAACCTGACGCCGGCCCCCAAGCTCGCGTTGCTCGCTGCCCCCCAAGGGGGCGCAGGTTCCTTGGGGCGGCCCGGCGGAACCTGACCTTCGGCCGCCAGGGCGACCGCCGTGGGCGTCAGGCCTTCTGGCCGCCGCCCAACAGCGCCGCCACCTTGCGCTTGCTGCGGATGTTGGGGCTGAGGCCCCGCGCCGCGGGCACCGTGGCGGCGGCGCCCTTTTCCCAGGCGGGCGGCGAATCGGAGGTGCTGGGCTCGTAGGGCTTGTCGAAAAACGGGTCAGCCGGCGGCGCCGCCGAACCGTAGCGGCGCCCCGAAGGCGCTGCACGCTCGTAATTGCGCTCGGCCGGGCGCTCGGCGCGCTCAGAACGCTCACGCGGCGCCGCATCGTCGAACTCACGCGGGCGGAAGCGGCGCGGACGGTCGTCTTCCAGCTCGAAGGGTTCGAGGTCGATCTTCTTCTTGATGAGCTTTTCGATGTCGCCCACCAGGCGCGCGTCGTCGCGCGTGACCAGCGTGACCGCGATGCCCGATGCGCCGGCACGGCCGGTGCGGCCGATGCGGTGCACGTAGTCTTCGGCGTTGAAGGGCACGTCGAAGTTGAAGACGGCCGGCAGGTCGGCGATGTCCAGGCCGCGGGCGGCCACGTCGGTGGCCACCAGCACGTCCACTTCGCCGCGCTTGAAGGCTTCGAGGGACTTCAGGCGCTCATCCTGCGACTTGTCGCCGTGCAGGGCCGCGGTCTTGAGGTCGTCGCGCTCGAACGAACGCGCCAGCCGGGCCGCGCCCAGCTTGGAATTGACGAACACGATGGCCTGCGAAAGCTTGCGGTCGCGCAGGATCTGGCACACGACCCGGCGCTTGTCGTCGTCGGACACGCTGAAAAAGCGCTGCTCCACATTGGTGGCGGTGGCATTGGGGCGGGCCACTTCCACCAGCTCCGGGTCCTGCAGGTAGCTTTGCGAGAGCTTCTTGATCTCGGGCGAGAAGGTGGCCGAGAACAGCAGCGTCT
>NZ_CAXFDV010000627.1:0-4134 GCF_964001545.1 uncultured Aquincola sp. | reverse complement strand
GCGCCGTCGGCATCGATCTGGATGGCGCCGGCGCGGGTATAGGCCTCGCCGCCGTTCCACTGCACCGCCAGGTAGGCATTGCCCTGCAGCGCCACGTCCATGTCGCGGCCGGTGGCCCGCACCGCGCCGGCGCGGGAGGTGACCGCGTTGGTCTCCAGCTTGGCCATGTGGCGGGCATCGAAGCCGGCGCCGGGCACCGTCTCGCTCAGCGCCATGTCCAGGTCGGCGCGAAAGCCGTTGGTTTCCAGGTTGGCCAGGTTGTTGGCGTGCACCTGCTGCGCCCGCATCGAGCGCTCGGCGCCGCTCATCAGCGTGTAGATCAAGGCGTCCATCGCGTGCTGTCCTCAGTGCCCGATCAGACCGCCTGCATCAGCGACTGCATCATCTCGTTCTCGGTGGACAGCACCTTGGTGTTGGCCTGGTAGTTGCGCTGGGCGGACATCAGGCCCACCAGCTCGCCGGTCATGTCGACGTTCGATTGCTCGATGGAGCCGGTGGTCAGCTTGCCCGTCATGCCGGTGCCGGCCGCGAACAGCAGCGCTTCGCCCGAGGCGGTGGAGGCCGTCCAGCTGGTGTCGCTGACCGGGGTCAGTGCGCCTTCGGAAGGGAAAGCGGCCAGCGCCACGGTGCCGACGCGCTTTTTCTGGCCGTTGCTGTACTGGGCCATCACCGAGCCGTCTTCTTCCAGCGCGGTGCTGATCAGCGTGCCCGAGGCATAGCCGTTGGCGCTGTTGACGGTGGGCACCGATTCGCCGGCGTACTGCGTGGTGCCGGCATAGTCCAGCGACACCACCAGCGCATTGGCGCCGGTGGGCGTGCCCAGGTTCAGCGACACCGGCGCGTTGGGCGAGGTCAGCACGCCGTTGCTGTCGAAGGCCAGCGACTGCGTGGTGGCCACGGCCGCACCATCGAAGGTGTAGTGCACGTCGATGGCGTTGGTGCCGGTCTTGACGAAGTACTGCGTCACCGTGTGCTTGGTGCCCAGCGAGTCGTACACCGGGGTCACGTTGGAGCTGTTGAAGGTCAGCGGATCGGCCGGGTTGAACGGGGTGATGGTGGGCACCGTCCAGTCGCGCGACAGGTTGCTGACGTACTTGACCGTGTCGCTGGCCTTGGCCGCGATCTGGCCGTTGGGCACCGTCAGGTCGCCCAGCGCGCCCAGGGCGGTGCTGCCTTCCACCGCGGCATAGCCCTGCACCTTGCGGCCGGCGCTGTCGATGACCATGCCGGTCTTGTCGACCGTGAACATGCCCACGCGGCTGTAGACCATGGTGCCGCTGGCATCGCGCGAGACGAAGAAGCCGCGGCCGCTGATGGCCGCGTCCATGCTGCGGCCGGTGCTGGTCACGCTGCCGCCTTCTTCGATGGTCTGGGTGACGGACGACACCTCGGCGCCCGTGGCCTGGGTGCCGGCGTACATGGAAGCGAAGTTGGCGCGGCCGGACTTGAAGCCCGCGGTGCCCGAGTTGGCGATGTTGTTCGAGATGGTGTCCAGCTCGGCATTGATGGCGTTGATGCCGGACAGTGCGATGGCAAAGCTCATGTCGGTTCCTTCTGGTACGTCAAGGTTGTGCGGGGGTGCGGCCGTGGAAGGCGGTGATCGCGTCGGGGGCGGTTTCGCCCACGCTGGAGACGTCGATCACCACGCCGCCGTTGCCGGACAGGCGCACGCTGCTGAGCGTGCCCTGCAGGCTGATGGCGGGCGCGGCCTGCTGGTCGGCTTCGACCCGCACGCCGTAGTGGCCGGCGGGCAGGCCCAGCGTGCCGCGGTCGAGGCTGAAGTCCACGTGGCCGGCGGCCCGGGTGCCCAGGTCGATGCGGCGCTCGCTGCCGTTGTCGGCGGTGAGCACCAGGGTGGTCTTGCTGCTGGTGGCGCCCAGCTCGAAGCTGCCGGCCACCGCGCCATCGCCCAGCTGCACGCTGTTGCTGGTGACGGTGACCTGGCCGCCCACCTGGCCGCCCAGGCCCAGGGTCTGCAGGCTTTCCAGCAGCGCGCCGTTGAGCGTGGTCTGGCTGGCCAGCTTCTGCATCGTCTCCGTCTGGCTGAGCTGCGTCAGCTGCGAGACGAACTGCGACGGATCGTTGGGCTCCAGCGGGTTCTGGTTCTTGATCTGTGCCACCAGCAGCGTGGTGAACAGGTTGGACATCTCGCCGTTGCCGCCGATCGCATTGCTGATCGAGCCACTGGACTGGCTGGCGTTGCCGGTGGTGTTGTTGGTGAGCAGGCTGGTGGTCATGGACTCAACCCTCGCCCAGCTTCAGCAGGGACGCCTGCATGCCCTTGATGCGCGACAGCACCTCGACGTTGGTCTCGAAGGCGCGCGAGGCGGACATCATGTCGGTCATCTCCGCCACCGGGCTGACGTTGGGGTAGAACACCATGCCCTCCTCGTTGGCCAGCGGGTGGTCCGGCTCGTACGACTTGCGCAGCGGCTCGGTGCTCTGCACCACGTCCAGCACCTGCACCGAGCTGCCGCCCTGGCCTTGCGAGATGGCGGCGAACACCGGCTTGCGGGCCTTGTAGGTGTCGGTCTCGCTGCCGGTGGCCGACTGCGCGTTGGCCAGGTTGCTGGCGATGGTGTTCAGGCGCACGGTCTGCGCCGACATGGCGGAGCCGGCGATCTGGGCGATGTTGCGGAATGTCATCTCAACGTCCTTCGATGGCCTTGGCCAGACCACGCAGCTTCATGTTCACGAAGGTCAGGCTGGTCTGGAAATCCGATGCGTTCTGCGAGAAGGCCGCCTGCTCCACGCCCAGCTCGACGGTGTTGCCGTCCTGGGTGGGATGGAAGGGCACGCGGTACTTCGGGTCCTCGGTGTCTAATGACAGGCCGTCGGCGTCCTCGCCGGCTTCCGTCTGGCGCAAGGTGGCCGCAAAGTCGATGTCGCGCGCCTGGTAGCCGGGCGTGCTCTCGTTGGCGATGTTGGACGCCAGGATCTTGGTGCGTTCCGCCCGCAAAGCCAGCGTGTTGGCATGCGTGCCGAGCGCCTGTTTGAAGTCGATGCTCATGCTGCTCCTTTGCCTGTCTAGAAAATGGGTTTTCGCCGGGTTGCTGGCCTATGCCGCCACGGTGGCCGCGGCACCTGCCGCCGTGCCCACGATGGAAGCCGCGGTGGCCGAAGCCGCCCGCGAGGCCTTGCAGCAGCAGGCCGAACGCGACGGACTGCTGGCGCCGGACATCGAAGTGAGCGTCTCGCCCGTGGGCACCAAGGAGGCGCCGCGCTGCGCCCAGGCGCCGCTGGTCGAGACGATGGAAAACCGCTTTGCCAGCCGCATGCGCTTTTCGGCGCGCTGCCCGGGCGTGGACGGCAGCCGCACCGTGTTCACGGTGCGCGGCACGCTCAGCGCCGAGGTGGTGGTGGCCGCGGCCACCGTGCCCTCGGGCAAGCCCTTGGCCGCCAGCGACCTGACGCTGGACCGGCGCGACATCTCGTCGGTGCCCGACCCGATGTCCAGCATCGAGGACGCCACCGGCCAGGCGCCGATGCGGCCCTTGCGCCCCGGCCAGGTGCTGCAGAAGCGGCTGCTGACCGCGCCGGTGCTGGTCAAGCGCGGCGAGGTGGTGCTGATCGAGGCGCGCAGCGGCCCCATCCAGGTGACCGCCAGCGGCGAGGCGCTGGAGCCCGGCCGCCAGGGCGACGTGGTGCGGGTGCGCAACGTCAACACCGGCAAGGTCATCCGCGCGCGGGTGGTCGATACCGGCACGGTGCAGCCGGCCGACATGCCGTGAGCCAGGGCAGGGCGCTTCACTTGCTGCGCAGCCGGTTGACCACGCTGACCAGCTTGTCGGCGTAGTTCGGGTCGGTGGCGTAGCCGCCTCGGGCCAGTGCATCTGCATAGGCCCGTGCGTCGGTGCCGGTGTTCAGCGCGCCCTGGTAGCGCGGGCTGGTCTGCACCAGCTGCGCAAAGTCGCGGAAGGCGCTGGCCGCGTCGGGGTAGCTGCGGAAGCGCTCGGTCTTCTTCAGCGCCACGCCGTCTTCGTATTCGGTGGTCAGCGCATCGGCGCTGCCGCCGCGCCAGCCGCTGCCGGCCTTGATGCCGAACAGGTTGTGGGTGCTGCTGCCATCGGCCGCGCGCAGCGGGCGCTGGCCCCAGCCCGATTCGAGCGCGGCATGCGCGGCCAGGATGTCGGG
>NZ_CAXFDV010000626.1:0-7439 GCF_964001545.1 uncultured Aquincola sp. | reverse complement strand
TGATGCCGGAGGCCGGCCATGCCTGAGTCCGCACTGCTGGCCGCAGCGCTGCTGTGCAGCTTCATCGGCCTGGGCTGGCTGGCGCTGGCGATGGAGGCGCACTGGCAGCAGGTGCGCCCCACGCTGGCCCCTGCGCCCGCCACCGCCCGCGTGCTGCGCACGCTGGGCGCGCTGGCCCTGGCCGCCTCGCTGGCCCTGTGCCTGGCCGCCGACCACCCGTCGATGGCCGCGCTGGTGTGGGTGATGTCCCTGGCCGTCGCCGCGATCAGCCTGGCCCTGCTGCTGGCCTGGCGGCCGCGGTGGGTGGGGTGGTTGGTGGGGTCCAGGCAGGCATCGAGCAGCAGCGCTTGCCGCAGAGGTCTTTGACCTATTCTTCCGCGACACGTCCAGGGAGATGGAAGATGACCACCCGTAAGAAGGCTGCCACCGGTTCCGCTGAAGCACTCGGGCAAAAGCTGCTTCAGTCGGTGCGGGAGATGAAGGCGCGTGAATTCGCGCGCGTGACCGAGATGGAAGTCAACGAGGTCGTGCAGGCACGTCAGAGCACCGGTTTGTCCCAGTCGGAGTTTGCATCTGCACTGAGCATCTCCAAGCGCACGCTGCAGGAGTGGGAACAGGGGCGTCGCTCACCGTCGGGTGCGGCGCAGGCCCTCATCCGCATTGCGCGCAAGCATCCCGAGGTGGTGCGCGAGGCGCTGTCGTAGACATTGCGGCAGCACTTGGCGGCGAGTTGCCCGTCCTCAGGCGCCGGTGTCGGCCTGCAGGCCGGCGGCCTGCACGGCGGCCACGGCGCAGGCCTCGTCCTGCTCCGAGGTGTCGCCACTGACCCCGACCGCGCCCACCAGCAGGCCGGCGGCATCGCGCACCAGCACACCGCCGGGAACCGGCACCATGTGGCCCCCGGACAGGTCCGACAGCGCATGGAAGAAGGCCGGCATGCGCTCGGCGCGGCGCGCCAGCTCACGCCCGCCGAAGCCCAGGCCCAGCGCGCCCCAGGCCTTGCCGGTGGCGATCTGGGGCCGCAGCAGGCTGCTGCCGTCGGCCCGCAGCAGCGCCACCAGATGGCCGCCGGCGTCCAGCACCGCAGCGGTGAGCGGTGCGCAGCCACGGGCCTGGCCTTCGGCCAGCGTGGCGCGTGCGATGGACAGTGCAGTGTCGAGTTTCATGGTTGGGGTTGCAGCGCGGCGACACGCTCGCGGGTGTAGAGATCGTTCCACTTCAGGGTGTTGAAGTCGCTGACGGCCCAGCGGTCGTACTGCCGCAGCTCGGGCTGCAGGCGCCGGCCGCCCACGTGCACCGCGGTCACCGCGCCCGGCTGCAGCAGCACGCCCACATCGCTCAGCGGGTCGCCGTCGACGAAGATGAAGTCGGCCTGCCGGCCCGCCTCGATGGCGCCGGTGGCCGCCCCGGCGGGCGTGCCGGGGCGGCCGCGCGGCATCAAGCGCGCCGAGACGGCGGTGGCCGCGCGCAACGCCTCGGCCGGCGTGAAGCCCAGCCAGTCCACCAGGATGCCGATCTCGCGCGCATGCCATTCGCCATACGGCGTGATGGCAAAGCCCGCATCGCTGCCGGTCATGAAGGGCACACCGGCCGCTTTCAGGCGGCGCAGGTTGTGGCAGCCGACTTCGACCACGCGCTGCTGCATGGCCAGGTAGCCCGAGGTCCGCGAAGGCTCGTGCGGCTGGCTGAACTCGATGTTGTTGCGCAGGAAGGTGAGCGTGGGCGCCACCGCCGATCCGGCGGCCAGCAAGGCCTCGGCGCATTCGTCGTCGGCGAAAAAGGCGTGGAACACCAGGTCGACGCCGGCCCGCGCGGCCTGCAGCACCGCCTCTTTCCCGTAGGCGTGGGTGGCCACCTTCTTGCCCAGGCGGTGCGCCTCGCCCACCATGGCCGAGACCTCTTCCTGCGTGAAGGCGGCGATGTGCGTGCCGTCGGCGCGCAGGTGCGTGCCGTCGAGCGCGAGCTTGATGAAGTCCACCCCGGCCTTGGCCTGGCGACGCACCTCCTGCAGCTGCGCATCGCGGGTTTCGCACAGCCGGCCGGTGAAATAGTCCGGCGTGCCCACGTGCTCGGGGAACCAGTCGTTGAGGCTGTGGCGGTTGGCCACCACGTGGCTGCTGGCCGCGATGCGCGGACCATCGAACAGCCCGGCGCGGATGGCATCGCGCACCGAGATGCTGCAACTGCCCGCGTCGCCCGGCACCACCACCGAGGTGTAGCCCGCGGCCAGCACCCGCTGTGCGAAGAACAGGCCGCGCAAGGCGCGGAATTCGGCCGTGCAGCCCAGGTCGATGTCCTCCTCACTGCGGGCATTGCCGAACACCAGGTGGGTGTGCACGTCCACCAGGCCCGGCATCACGAAGTGGGGGCCGGCATCGGCCTGGGTGTCGCCCGGCTGCGGCGCGGGTGCCTGCGCCCGCGGGCCCACCCAGCGGAAGAGCCCGCCCTCGATCACCACGGTCTGGTCGTGGTGCAGCGTGTCGTCGAGCCCGGTGAACAGGCGTTGGCAATGAAGGTGCAGGGCCATCAGGTGTTCTCCTGCCCGGCCCGGGGACGGGGTCGGGGCTGGGGTCGGGGCTGGGGTGTGAGGGGTCGGGTCGGCATGCTCAATCCAGCCGGATGCCGTTGTCGCGCACCACCTGGCCCCAGGCCTGGGCATCGGCGGCCAGAAACTGCCGGAACTGTTCTGCCGAGCTGCCCACGGGCGTGAGCGACACCTCGCGCAAGCTCGCCTGGAATTCAGCGGCGGCGACGATGCGCTGCGTCTGCGCCTCCAGCGCCGCCACCACCGCGGCCGGCGTGCCGCGGGGCGCGAACAGACCATGCGAGGAATCGCCGACGAAGCCGGGGTAGGTTTCGGCGATCGCCGGCACCTCGGGCAACGCCTCGATGCGCCGCGCGCTGGACACCGCCAGCGCCCGCAGCTTGCCGGCCCTGACCTGGGCAATGGCGCCGGTGCTGGCATCGAAGGCCACATCGACGCGCTGGCCCATCAGGTCCGTCAGGAAGGAGTCCTTGTAGGGCACATGCGTCATCTTGACGCCCGCGGCATTGAGCAGCCGCTCCATCACCACATGAAAGCCGCTGGCGATGCCGGCGCTGGCGTAGTTCAGCGTGCCCGGATGCGCCCGCGCTTCGGCCACCAGCTGCTGCAGGCTGCGGATGCGTGAGTCGCTGGAAACCAGCAGCACATAAGGCACCGACAGGATGCGGCTGATGGGCGTGAAGTCGTCGGCCTTGTAGGGCATCTTCCTGAACACCCACGGATTGATCGAGAAGGTGTTGTTGAAGGTGTAGAGCAGCGTGTAGCCGTCGGCGGGCGCGCCGGCCACCGCCTGCGCCGCGATCATGGTGCTGGCGCCCGGCTTGTTCTCCACCACCACCGGCTGGCCGGTGGCCCTGGCAAAGGCCTCGCCCCAGGCCCGGGCCATCACGTCGGGCGAGGTGCCCGCCGGTGCGGGCACGATCAGGCGCACCGGCCGGCTCGGGTAGCCTTGCGCAAAGGCCAGGTTCACGCCCGCCAGCGCGCCCAGCGCCAGCAGCACCCGGCGACGCGACAAGGCGTGCGCTGCGGTGCTCATCGATGTCCTCATGCCGGTCACCTCCCGCTTGTGCTTGTCGGGCCCGCACTGGCCGGGCCGCTATGGGGAGCGAGGCTAAGCAAGGGCGGCGCTGACGCAAAATGGTCTGTATCCATGGCGCACATCGACGCGGCCCATACATTGGGGGATAACCCTTCACCATGCGATTCAACAAGCTCGACCTGAACCTGCTGGTCTGCCTGGATGCGCTGCTGACCGAGTGCAGCATCACGCGGGCGGCCGAGCGGGTGCATCTGTCGCAGTCGGCGATGAGCAATGCGCTGGGTCGGCTGCGCGACTACTTCGAGGACGATCTGCTGGTGCAGGTGGGTCGGCAGATGGAGCTGACGCCCCGCGCCACCGTGCTGTGCGAAGCGGTGCGGGACGTGCTGGTGCGCATCGAGACCTCGCTGTCGGCGCAGCCCGAGTTCGACTGCACCTCGTCCAGCCGCGAGTTCAAGATCTTCGTCTCCGACTACGCGATGGAGGTGCTGATGCCCGAAGCGCTGGCCCTGGCGTCACGCCAGCGCAGCCGGGTGCGCTGGCGGCTGCTGCCGCACACGCCGCAGCCCGCGCGGGCCCTGGAACGTGGCGAGGCCGATCTGCTGGTGGTGCCCCAGGCCTTCTGCTCGGCCGACCACCCGACCGACCTGCTGTTCCATGACGAGTTCGTGTGCGCCGTCTGGAAGGACAGCAGCCATGCGCGGGTGGGCGTCAATGCGCAGCGCTACGCCAATGCGCGGCATGTGGTGATGCAGCCGGTGGACGCCGACCAGCCCCTGTTCGACAGCTGGTTCGTGCAGCAGTGCAACATCCACCGCCAGGTGGAGGTGAGCACCTACAGCTTTGCGATGCTGCCCTTCCTGGTGGTGGGCACCGAACTCATCGCCACCGTGCACGCCTGCCTGGCGCGGCGTGTCGAGCCGGCCTTGCCGATCGTGCTGATGCCCATGCCGGTGCCCATGCCGAGCATCGAGATGGCGATGCAATGGCACCGCTACCGCACCCGCGACCCCGGCCTGCTGTGGCTGCGCGCACTGCTGCGCGAGGCCGCCGGCCGCGTCTTCCATGCGATGCCTGTGAGCGCCCCGCCCGCTGCTGCGACGCGGCCGGGCCTGGCCCCGGTGGTGTAATCCCGCCGCATGGCTGAACACATCTCGCTGGACACGATCGACCGCAAGCTGCTGGAGCTGGTGCAGGCCGATGCCACCACGCCGCTGGCGCAGCTGGCCGAGGCGGTGGGTCTGTCCAACACGCCGTGCTGGCGGCGGTTGCAGCGGCTGAAGGAGGCGGGCGTGATCACCCGCCAGGTGACGCTGCTGGACCCGGAGAAGATCAACGTCGGGGTGACGGTGATCGTCAGCATCCGCACCGCGGTGCACACCGAAGAATGGTTCGAGCGCTTTCGCGCCACCTGCGAGGCGATTCCCGAGGTGGTGGAGTTCTACCGCATGAGCGGCGACGTGGACTACCTGCTGCGCGTGGTGGTGCCCGACATCAAGGCCTACGACGCGGTGTACAAGCGGTTGATCGCCGGCACCCAGCTGCACGACGTCAGCTCCAGCTTTGCGATGGAGCAGCTCAAGTACACCACCTGCCTGCCGCTGAAGTACGCCGGCTGATCGGTCAGGCCGGCAAGGCCTCGGCCTGCTCCGCCGCCGCTCGGGGCCACAGCGCCAGCCCGCCGGCCAGGCTCCAGGCGTTGGCATGGCCCAGCCGGCGCAGCGCGCGCGCCGCCTGGGCGCTGCGGTTGCCGCTGCGGCAATAGAACACCACCGGCGTGCCGCCCGGCAGCCGCAGCCAGCGCGGCAAGGCATTGAGCAGCTCGGGCAGCGGCACCTGTTCACACGGCTGCGCCGCCGGCGGCAGCGGCAGTGCGCCCATCTGCTGCTCGGTGGCTTCGCGCACGTCCACCAGCACCGGCGTGGGGGTCTCGCGCATCAGCGCCAGCAGCCGCTCGGGCGGCAGGCCCACGGGCTCGGCTCGCGCGCAGCCGTCGACGCGGGCACCGCAGGCCATGGTCTGGTAGGCCGTGGGCGACAGGTCGCGCTCGATCTCGGCCTTGCGCGTGGCAAAGGCTTCGTCGCTCAACGCCCCTGCCAGCGCGCCGTGCAGCAAGGGCTGCATCGGCAGCTCGCCGGCCAGGGTGCAGGCCTGCTGGTCGTCGTAGTCGTGACCGGGCAGCAGCAGCGTGTGGCGGCCCACGGCCTGGTCGAGCCGCCGCAACGAGTCGGCATAGGCCAGCGGCGCGCTTTGTTCAAAGTCGCTGCGGCCCAGCGCACCGGGCAGCACGGTATCGCCGACGAAGGCGCAGGTCAGCCGGCCATCGGCGCCGTGCAGCAGGTAGGCCGTGGCGTCGAGCGTGTGGCCGGGCAGCGCCAGCCGGCTCAGCGTCAGCGCACCCAGGGCAAGGCCATCCTGGCCGGCCGGCCAGCCCAGTGCATCGACCGCGGCAGGGCCGGGCCCGCGCGCGCCCAGCGCCGCCCGCAGCGCGCCGGCCGACGACGCATGGTCGCCATGGCTGTGGGTGTCCAGCACCGCGGCCACCTTCAGCTCGCGGCATTGCACCCAGCGCACCAGTTCGTCGGTCAGCTCGGGCAGCGGGTCGATCACCAGGCACTGGCGGCTGGCGGCATCGGCCAACAGATAGCAGCAGGCACCGTCCACCACGAAGCGGTTGAGCAGCGGCGGCGTGCCGCGCGCAGGCGCCAGCGCCGGCAGCGCGCAATGGGTGCGCAAAGCCTCGCCGCAGGCGCGGATGCGGGCGCAGGCCTCGTCGATGGTGGCCGCGCTTTCGGCGGCGCCGAAGGACAGGCGCACGGCCGAGGCGGCCTGCGCCGGCGTCAACCCCATGGCCAGCAACACCGGGCTGGGCGCGGGTGTGCCGGCGCTGCAGGCCGAGCCGCCGCTCATGCGCAGACCGGCGGCATCGAACACGTCCAGCAGCCGGCGCGAGGCCACGCCCGGCACCGAGAAGTTCAGCGTGGTCGGCAGGCAGGCCGAGGGCGGCGCGTTGAACACCAGGCCCGGCAGCGCATCGGTCAGCGCTGCGGTCAGCCGCGCGCGGTAGCTGGCCAGCGTGGGCGCATCGCCAAAGGCCTCGCCCGCTTCCAGTGCCTGCAGCACCGCCCCCAGGGCGGCAATGCCGGGCATGTTCTCGGTGCCGGCGCGCAGCGCCGATTCCTGGCCACCGCCGGCCTGCAGCGGCGTGAAGGGCGCGCCTTGCCGCACGTACAGCAGGCCGGTGCCCTTGGGCGCATACAGCTTGTGGCCGGAGAACGGCGCGTAGTCGATGCGCCGCTCGGCCAGGCGCAGCGGCAGCTTGCCCAGGGCCTGCACGCCGTCCACCAGCCACAGGGCCGGGCTGCCCTGCAGCGCCTGGGCGATGCCGTCCAGGTCGCTGATGACGCCGGTTTCGTTGTTGGCGGCCATGGTGCACACCAGCCCGGCCGTCGGCGCCTGGGCCTGTAGCCAGGCCAGGTCATGCCGGCCATCAGGCCCCACCGGAATGACGCGGATCGGCAGCGCCAGGCCCAGCACGCCGCACCAGTGCTTCAGCGCTTCAGGCACGGCCTTGTGTTCGGTGGCCCCCACCAGAAGCTGCATCTGCGGTGCAGGGCGCCCGGCCTGCGCGCGCAGGTGCACCAGGGCCGACAGCACCGCCGTCTGGATGCCTTCGGTCGCGCCGCTGGTAAAGACGATGCGCCCGCTGTCCACACCCAGCACCCGGTGCGCCGCAGCCCGGGCCGCGTCGAGGATGGCGCGGGCCTTCAGGCCGGCGATGTGGGTGCTGCTGGGGTTGCCGAAGTCGGCCTGCATCGCGGCCAGCGCCGCGGCACGGGCCTGCGGCAGCACGGG
>NZ_CAXFDV010000625.1:0-10726 GCF_964001545.1 uncultured Aquincola sp. | reverse complement strand
TCCAAGATCGGGGCCGACAAGCTGGCCGAGAGCTACTTCCTCTCGTTCGGCGTGCCGGTGGCCACGATACGGCCCTTCAACACCTACGGCCCGCGGCAATCGGCGCGGGCCGTCATCCCGGCCATCATCAGCCAGATCCTGTCGGGCCAGCGGGTGCTGCGGCTGGGCTCGCTGGCGCCGGTGCGCGACTTCAACTACGTGGCCGATACGGTGGAAGGCTTTCTGGCCGTCGCCCGATCCGATGCGGCGCTGGGCGAAGTGATCAACGTCGGCGCCGGCCGCGGCGTGTCCATCGGCGAGACGGTGGCGCTGATCCAGTCGCTGATCGGCAGCCAGGTGGACGTGGTGACCGATGACCAGCGGGTGCGGCCCGAAGCCAGCGAAGTGATGCGCCTGGTGTGCGGCAACGACAAGGCGCAGGCGCTGACCGGCTGGCAGCCGCGGCACAGCCTGCGCGACGGCCTGGCCCGCACCATCGACTACGTGCGAGAGCACCTGGACGACTACAAGCCCGGCCTCTACCACCTGTAGCGGCACGGCCCGCCAACCACCCCCAACGAGGAGGCAATCATGCAGGCAGTGATCCTGGCCGGCGGGCGCGGCACCCGGCTGCGGCCCTACACCATGTGCTTTCCGAAACCGCTGGTGCCCATCGGCGAGTATCCGATCCTGGAGGTGATCATCCGCCAGCTGCGCAGCGGCGGCTTTCGCAAGGTGACGCTGCTGACCGGCCACCTGGCCGAGCTGATCCAGGCCTACTTCGGCCATGGCGAGCGCTGGGGCATCGAGATCGAATACGTGCGCGAAGAAGCGCCGCTGAACACCGCCGGCGCGCTGGCGCTGATCCGCAGCCCGGCCGAACACATGCTGGTGATGAACGGTGACGTGCTGACCACCATGGACTACCGCGCGCTGTACGACCGCCACCTGGAAAAAGGCGCCCAGGCCACGGTGGCCACGGTGCGGCGCGAGCACCATGTCGACTTCGGCGTGATCGAGAGCGACGGCGCCGGCTTTCTGGCGGCCTACCGCGAAAAGCCGGTGCTGGACTACACCGTCAGCATGGGCGTGTACGTGCTGTCGCGGCAGTGCCAGGCGCTGATCCGGCCCGGTGAATCGCTGGGCATGCCCGACCTGCTGCTGCGGGTGCTGGCCGGCGGCGGCCATGTGTACTGCGCGCAGGAGCCTTGCTACTGGCTGGACATCGGCCGCGTGGACGACTACGAAGAAGCGCAGCGACAGTTCCAGACCAATCCGCAGCGCTTCCTGCCGGGCCATGCCGCCTGAAGCGGCAGCCACCGTGCTGGTCACGGGCTGCGGCGGCTTTCTGGCCGGGGCGCTGCTGCGCCACCTGCCGCACACCTGGCCGCAGGCGCGCTGCGTGGGCCTGGGCCGCCGACCGTCCGCGCACGGTGCCGGCGCACCCGTGCTGGCGCTGGACCTGAACGACGGGCCGGCGCTGCGCGACGCGCTGCAGGCCCTGCAGCCCGACGTGGTGCTGCATGCCGCCGGCCGCCTGCAGGCGCCCGACTGGGCCACCTTCTACCGCGACAACGTGCAGGCCACCATCGGCCTGCTGGAAGCGCTGCAGGCGGTGGCGCCGCGGGCGCGCACGGTGGTGGTGGGCTCCGCGGCCGAGTGCGGCCTGGTGCAAGCGGCGCAGTTGCCGGTGCGCGAAGCCGACCCGCTGGCGCCGGTCACGCCCTATGGCGTGAGCAAGGCCTGGCAAAGCCTGGCGGTGCGCGCCCTGGCCCACGCCGGGCACGACGTGGTGCTGGCGCGGGTCTTCAACATCGTGGGCGCCGGCATGCCGGACAACACCTCGCTGGGTTCGTTCGCGGCGCAGCTGCGCAAGATCGCCGCCGGCCGCCAGGCGCCGGTGCTGCGGGTGGGCGCGCTGGCAGCCCGGCGCGATTTCGTCGACACCCGGGACATAGCCACCGCCTTGCAGGCGCTGGCCCGGCAGGGCCGCAGCGGCGAGGTCTACAACGTGTGCAGCGGCCACGCGGTGCGCATCGGCGATGCGCTCGACGCCCTGGTGCAGGCCAGCGGCCTGCCGGTGCGCATCGAGGCCGAGGCCACCCGCCTGCGGCCGGCCGACGTGCCGGTGGTGGTGGGCAGCGCCGACAAGATCGGCCGCGAGTGCGGCTGGGCCGCGCAGGTGCCGCTGGCCACCAGCCTGGCCGCGATGCTGCAGGCGCCGGCCGCATGAAAACGCTGGTGCAGTTCATCGACAACCTGCAGGCCGGCGGCAAGGAACGGCAGTGCGTGGAGCTGGTCAAGGGCCTGGCGGCGCGCGGCGGCTGGCGCATCGTGGTCGTGACGATGACGCCGGAGCTGTTCTTCACCGAACTGCTGGCGCTGCCCGGCGTGCATGTGGAACACCTGGTGCGCCGCAGCCGGCGCGACCCCTGGGTGGCCTGGCGCTTCTGGCGGCTGTGCCGGCGCTGGCAGGCCAGCCTGGTGGCGGCCTGGCACGTGATGCCGGCGCTGTATGCGGTGCCCGCCACCCGGCTGCTGCGCATCCCGCTGCTGGTGGCCTTCATCCAGGACGCACCCGCGGTGATGCCGCCGGTGCTGGTGCGCCGCGCGCGCTGGGCCTTCCGGGCCGCCGATGCGGTGGTGGGCAATTCGCGCGCGGGCCTGCAGGCGTATGGCCCGCCCGCGCACAAGGCGCGGCTGATTCCCAGCGGCTTCGACCTGGCGCGTGCGACAGCCACGCTCGATCCGCAGTGGCTGCGGCGCGAATACGGGCTGCAGGCGCCGCACATCGTGGGCATGGTGGCCACCTTCTCGCACTACAAGGACCACCCCACCCTGATCGACGCGGCGCTGCAGGTGCTGGCCCGGCGCAACGACGTGGTCTTCGTGATGGTGGGCGGCGGCCCCACGCTGGCGGCGGTGCAGGCCCTGATACCGCCCGAGCGGCAGGCGCAGCTGCGGGTGCTGGGCCGGGTGGCCGCGCCCATCGAGCAGGTGGTGTGCGCCTTCGACATTGGCGTGCTGGCCACCTTCACCGAAGGCATGTCCAACAGCATTGCCGAGTACATGATGCTGGGCAAGCCGGTGGTGGCCAGCGATGGCGGCGGCACCGCCGACCTGGTGCAAGACGGCGTCACCGGCCACCTGGTGCCGCAGCGCGACGCCAAGGCGCTGGCCGCCCGCCTGCTGGCCCTGCTGGCCGACCCCGAGGCCCGCACGCGCATGGGCGCCGCGGGCCGGACGCGCATCGAGCGCGAGTTCCGCATGGAACGCATCGTCGACCAGTTCGAGGCGGTGCACCAGGCCTTGCTGGGCGCCGCACGCTGAGGCGCCCGTCCCGTCAGCCGGGCCGCTGCAGCCGCACCAGGGCGCGCATCGCGCGGGCCACCACCAGCTTGGCCGCATCCACGCCGGGACGACGGCCCACCGGCTGGGGCTGCAGCCCCAGCCGCCGCAGCCGGCGGTTGAGCTTGTGCAGCAGCAGCACCCGGTGCACGCTGGGCGTGGTGAAGCTGAAGGTGAGCGACAGCGAAGGCGAGGCGCGGCCGGTGTCCACCCAGTGCGGGCTCATCGGCGGGTGGTACAGCGTGGTGCCGGGCACCAGGTGAACCACCTCGGCGCGCGCTTCCAGCGCGGGGTGGTAGGTGTCCAGCACATGCTCGTCGTCGGCGGCCAGCGCCTCGCGCTTGATGCAGGGAAAGGTGTCGAGCTCGCTGGGGAACATGTGCATCTTCTTGTCGCCCGCCACCTGCGCCAGGAAGTTGTGCTCCTGGTCGGCATGGAAAGGCGCCACCGCGCCGCCGCTGGACAGGAACAGGCCCATCGTCACCTGCGTGCTGGGGTGCGCCACCTCGGGCACCAGCGCTTCCAGCCGCTGGCGGAAGCGGCGCAGCATCTCGGCATGGCCGGCGTCCACCTGGTGCAGGTCGATGGCCTGCAGGTGCAGCGGCTGGCCGCTGGCCAGGTGGCTCGACAGGTCGGGGATGTCGCGCAGGGCCACCCGCCGCGGCGAGCCGCTGGCCGGCCCGTCGCCCGGCAGGCGCACCCGCATGCGCGACTCGTCCAGCCGGCGCAGCAGCCGCTCGACGGACGGCAGGTCGGTGTCCACCGGGGACAAATCCAGCCAGTCGGGCGGCAGCACACAAGGCCGGCGGCCCCAGGCGGTGGCTAGCGAGCACGCAGGTGAAGCCATGTCGGTGATGCACGCAGTCGGGCAAACCAGTCTACGGCTGGCCTCGATGCCGTTGCGCTGACGAACTGGGGGGTCGGCGCCCATCGGCAAGGCGGCACTTTGGTTACAGGTCGGCGGCGCGCGTTACAGCCCGCCGCTCCAGTTGGCAGGTGGTGCGACGAAATCAGGCCACGACCTTCGAATGCAGAACGCCGGCCCGCCGCGCGACCCCGACCATGAGTGCCCGATTCCTGACCACCCCCACCGCCCTACTTTCCTGCGCCCGCCGCGCCTGGCCCGCCACACTGGCGCTGTCTGCCAGCCTGCTGCTGGCCGCCTGCGGCGGCGGCAGCAGCGGTGGCGACAGCACCGCGTCGGTGGCGATGCCGGCCGAAGAAGCCCTGCCCCCGCTGGTGATCGACACGGCCGCCGACAAGACCGCCACCGCCCTGGCCACCACGGGCAGCGCCGACCCGCGCACGCTGGAGATGGCCTACCTGCGCCATGTGATGGGCGAAGAACTGCTGCCCATCGCCCACCTGGAAGTGCCGGCGCTGGACAACCTGCGCGCGCTCAGCGATGGCAGTGGCGGCTTCCTGGGCTTTCGCAACTACCAGGGCCAGCCGGTGGTCAACAACGGCGTGCGCGCCGAAGGCACGGTGGACTTTCCATTCCGCGAAGGTCAGACGGTGCGCTATTCCTGGCGCTTCGGCATCACCAAGGACTTCCAGTCCGACCCGGCCAACCGCTGGTGGCTGTTCGGCGACCTGCACGACCAGCCCGACGCCAGCCTGGGCCAGACCTGGGCCGATTACCAGCCGCATTCGCCGTCCATCGGCCTGGGCTACGGCCGCATCAACGGCCAGGACCAGCTGGCGCTGATCTACGGCGCGCCCAACCCCAGCACCCGCGGCCTGGTGCCCTTTGCCCGCGGCGTGTGGCACCGGGTGGCGCTGGAGATCACCTGGTCGCGCGGCGCCGATGGCCAGGTGGCGCTGTACCTGGACGACGCCACGCGGCCGGTGCTGCAGGCCAGCGGCCCCAACATGTACAACGCCTACCAGCACTACCTGAAGGTGGGCAGCTACCGCGACCCGGCGATTCCCGGCGACAGCTGGGTGTACGTGCGCGACCTGAAGGTGGAGCGGGTGCGCTGATCGCGGCCCAGCCGCCGCGGCCACCAGTGCGCGAACATCAGCAGCGTGTAGAGCAAGGCCGCATGGTCGGCCGCGCCGCTGCGGTGGCGCGCCAGCAGGCGGTCCAGCGCGCCGGGTGTGAAGAAGCCCGAGTCCTCGACGCCCGCGTCGTGCCACACCGCCTGCACATGGTCGCCGAACGGGCCCATCAGCCACTGGCCCACCGGCACTGCAAAACCCTGCTTGGGCCGTGACAGGATGCCTGGTGGCAGCCAGCCTTCCACCGCCTTGCGCAGCAGGTGCTTGCCGACACCGCCCCGCAGCTTGAGCGACGTGGGCACCGTGGCCGCCCAGTCCACGAAGCGGTGCGACAGCAGCGGCACCCGCACCTCCAGCGAATGCGCCATGCTGGCGCGGTCGACCTTGGTCAGCATGTCGTCGGGCAGCCAGACGGTGGTGTCGGCATGCAGCATGGCCAGCAGCGGATCGCCGCGGGGTGCATCGCCCAGCAGTTCGGCCGCCCAGCGCCGGTAGCCTGCCACCTGCGGCGGGCGCAGGCCGGCGCCCCACAAGCGCTGCAGCACCGCTTCAGGGGCGCGATATTGCTTGAGCAGGTTGCGCTCGGCCGGGTCGGCCAGCGCCGCGGCGCGCGCCACCCTGGCCAGCCGGGCGCCGGCAGCGCCCGGCAGCGGCGGCAGGTGGGCCAGGCCCTGCAGCACCCGGCTGGCGCCGGGCAGGCGCTTGAGCCGGGCCAGTTGCGCCTCGCCGCGGTGGCGGCGGTAGCCGGCGAACAGCTCGTCCCCGCCATCGCCCGACAGCGCCACCGTGACCTGCTCGCGCGCCAGCCGCGACACCAGCCAGGTGGGCATGGCCGAGTCGTCTGCAAAGGGCTCGTCGTACACCTGGGCCAGCGCCTCCAGGCTGGCCATCGCCGCTTCGGGCGACAGCTCGCGCGACAGGTGCTTGCAGCCCAGGTGGGCCGCCACCTGTGCCGCCACCGGCGACTCGTCGAAGCCGGCCTGCGCAAAGCCGATGGTGAAGGTGCGCACCGGCTCGCGGCGCAAGCGGCTCATCGCCGCCACGATGGCCGAGCTGTCCACCCCGCCGGAGAGAAAGGCGCCCAGCGGCACGTCGGCCACCAGGTGCTGGCGCACGGTGTCCAGCAGCCGGGCCTGGCAGTCCTCGATCCAGGCGGCTTCGTCCACCGGGCCTTCGGCCGGCTGCAGCCGCAGCGACCAGAAGCGGCGCAGCACCGGCTCGCCCTGGGCCTGCAGCGTCAGCGCGGTGCCAGGCGGCAGCTTGTGCACGCCGCGGTAGATGGTGGCAGGCGCCAGCACCGCCCCCAGCGTGACCACCTGCTCCACCGCCTGCACGTCCACCTCGAACTGCAGGCCGGGCACCGGGCCCAGCGCCTTGAGCTCCGAGCCGAAGGCCAGGCCGCCCTGCTGCGCCGTCCAGTACAGCGGCTTGATGCCCAGCGGGTCGCGCGCCAGGTGCAGGCTGCGGGCGCGGCGGTCCCACACCGCCACCGCGAACATGCCCTCCAGCCGCGGCCAGGCGGCTTCGCCCCAGGCGGCGAAGGCTTCCAGCACCACCTCGGTGTCGCTGCGGGTGCGAAAGCGGTGGCCCCGCGCCTGCAGCTCGGTGCGCAGCGCCGCGAAGTTGTAGACCTCGCCGTTGAACACGATGACGCAGCGGCCATCGGCACTGGTCATGGGCTGGTGGCCGCCGTCCACGTCCACCACCGACAGCCGGCGCATGCCCATGCCCAGGTCGCCGTCGATGAACTGGCCCTGGTCGTCGGGGCCGCGGTGCACGATGGTGTCGCACTGGGCACGCGTGACCTGCGCCGGCACGGCGCGGCCGCCGCGTGCGTACCAGCCGGCGATGCCGCACATGCGCTCAGCCCCCGCCGGCCGCGCGCGCGCGGTGGCGGGCGATGGCACGGCGGTACACCGCCAGCACCTGCAGCGCGACGGCGTCCAGCCCCAGGGCGGCCACGCAGGCGCGGCCATTGGAACGGCGGCCGCCCAGGCGCAGGATCTCGGCAGCCCGGGCGGTGAAGGCGTCGGCCTCGGTGGGCAGCACGCCGCCCAGGTTGCAGCCTGCCAGGCGCTCGGCGCAGTCGCCCACGTCGGTGGCCAGCACCGGCAGGTTCATCGCCAGCGCCTCCTTCACGGCATTGGGCGAGCCTTCCTGCACGCTGCAGCTGAGCATCAGGTCGGCCGCGGCCATGCCCAGCCGGATGTCCTGCTGCGGCCGGCCGAACATCCATTCCAGGCGCACCGGCTGGCCCGCTGCGCGCAGCCGGTCGCACACCGCGCGCGCCAGCGCGAAGTTCTTGCGCGGCTCTTCGGGGTTAGCCGGGAACAGCACGATGGCCTCATGCGCGGGCCAGCCCAGCGCCGCCCGCGCCAGTGCGCGCGGCAGCGGGGTGAAGAAGTCGAGGTCCAGCCCGTTGGGGATGACCGTCACGTCGGCATGGCCGGGGCCCAGCGCACGCGCCATCTCCTGGCTCTTGACGATGAGGGCATCGGCCCGCCACGCCACCTGCCGCCCGCAGGCAGCCAGCCACAGGCTCTTGCGGCTGCGCCGGCCCTGCTCGTCGGGCTGGCCCAGCAGGTCGTCGCCGCAGAAGGACAGCACCGTGGGCAGCCCGCGCACGCCCACCGCGGCCAGCGCGGTGTAGCCGAAGTGCAGGTGCAGCAGGTCGGGCCGAGCGGCGCCGCCATGGCGCACGCGGTGCGGCAGCCAGGCCAGCGCCCGCAGGTAGTTGGCGGTGGACAGGTAGCCCTGGATCTCCTCCACCTCGCTGGCCACGCCGTGGCGCGCCAGCGACTCCACCTGCGACCGCACGAAGGTGCCGCGGTTGGGCTGGGCGCTGCTGGGGTACATGTTGGTGAGCTGCAGCACCCGCAGCTCGGCCCGCTCGGGCTGCGGGCAGCCGATGGGGCGCAGCCGCGACAGCCGCCGTGCCAGGCGGCCCCAGCCGGCCACGGCAGGCGCGGCCGGCGGCGGGCAGGCGCTGGACGAGGGCAGGCCGCGCGGCCTCATCGCGGCCGCACCAGGGTGGCGTCGATGTCGGCCACCAGCAGCGTGGCATCGCCGCGGATGTCGGGGTGCCGGTACTGGCCGAGCTTCATGTACTGCTGGAAGTCGTTGTACATGTTGCGGCCGCGCGCCTCGCGCACCGGGGTCTGGGCATCGTCCAGGAACACGCGCACCCGGCCGCTCTCACCGCGCGACCAGGTGATTTCCACCGCGACGGTCTGCCACACGCCGCGGCGCAGCGCGATGAGGCCCGAAGGCACCGGGTCCGGCGCGCCGTACAGCAACGACAGCTTGTCCTGCCCGTCGATCTGCCCGTAGCCCAGCGCCACCGACGGGCTGTGGCCGGGGTAGCCCTCCCAGGTTTCGCCGCGGTCGCGGTTGGGCTGGTCGTGCCATTGGGCCATCAGCCACCAGCGGTTGGCCGGCGCATCGGCGCTGAAGTCGGCCGGCAGCTTCATGCGCCAGGCATAGCGCACCGTGTCGCCTTCGCGGAACGGAAAGTCGACCGAGATCTCGGCACGCACGCCGCCGTTTTTCAGCGGCTGACGGTGGTAGGTGCGCAGGCCCAGGTGCGGGCCCCGCTCGTCGCTGCCCACCCGCAGGTTGTCCAGCGCGGGAATCTCGATCGAGGCGTAAGGCAGCAGCAGCGGCTTGACCGCGGCGCGCAGGTAGTCCAGCTCCAGCGCACGCAGCTTGTCGGGCGGGGCCGCGCCGGCGGCCATGCAGGCCAGCAGCACCGCCAGCGGCCAGCGGTGCCTGGGCAAACGGAGGCTGAGCAACATCGGCGCTGGGCATGGGCTGCGACAAGGGGCCGGCCGATGCTACTGCGGCCACCGCGCCCGGCAGGCGCGTGCACCCCTAACTCGGCAAGCCGTTCAGCCCAGCCAGCCCTTGATGCGCTGCGACAGCGCCGCGGTGCTGATGCCGTAGCGCTCGTGCAGCGTGGGGAGCGCGCCGGCATCGAGGAAGGCGTCGGGCAGGCCGGCCAGCTGGAAGCCGGCGGGCTGCACCCGGTGGCGCAGCAAGGTGCCGGCCACGGCTTTGCCCAGGCCGCCGATGACAGAATGGTTCTCGGCCACCACCACCAGCCGCGGCCTGGCGCGCACCGCTTGCACGATGGTGGCTTCGTCCAGCGGCTTGATGGTGGGGCAATGCAGCACCGACACGTCCACCCGGTCGGCGGCCAGGGCGTTGGCCACTTCCAGCGCACGCATGGTCATGAAGCCGCTGGCGATGATGAGCACGTCGGCGCCGTCGCGCAGCAGCTTGGCCTTGCCCAGCTCGAAGCGGTAGTCGTACTCGTCCAGCACCAGCGGCACGTTGCCGCGCAGCAGCCGCATGTACACCGGGCCCTTGTGCTCGGCGATCTGCGGCACCGCCTGCTCGATGTCCAGCGCATCGCAGGGGTCGACCACGGTCAGGCCGGGCACGGCCCGCATCATCGCCAGGTCTTCGGTGGCCTGGTGGCTGGGGCCGTAGCCGGTGGTCAGGCCCGGCAGCGCGCAGCAGATCTTGACGTTGAGGTTTTCCTCGGCGATCACCTGGTGGATGAAGTCGTAGGCGCGCCGGGTGCCGAACACCGCATAGGTGGTGGCAAAAGGCACCAGGCCTTCCTTGGCCATGCCGCCGGCGGTGGCCATCAGCAGCTGCTCGGCCATGCCCATCTGGTGGAAGCGCTCGGGGTAGGCCTGGCCGAAGAGGTGCAGGTCGGTGTACTTGGCCAGGTCGGCAGTCAGGCCCACCACCTCGGGCCGGTTGGCGGCGTACTCCACCAGTGCCTTGCCGAAGGGCGCGGCCTTGACGCGCTGCCCTTCGCTGGCGATGGAGGCGATCATCGCCGAGGTGGTCAGGCGGGGCTTTTTCTCTGCGACGGGGGCGTTCATGCCGGCACTCCTTCAGCTTGCGATTGGTCCAGGATCTGCAGCGCCTGCTGCCACTCGGGCGGGTCAACGCGGATGAAGTGGTTCTTCTCGCGCTGCTCCAGGAAGGGCACGCCCTTGCCCATCAGCGTGTCGAACAGGATCACGCGCGGCTGCGGTGCCTTGAGCGCCCGCGCCGCATCGAAGGCGGTTAGCACCGCGGCCAGGTCGTTGCCTGCCACGCGCTGCACATGCCAGCCGAAGGCGGCCCACTTGTCGGCCAGCGGCTCGAAGCCCATCACCTTGCCCGACGGGCCGTCGGCCTGCTGGTTGTTGATGTCAACCAGGCAGATCAGGTTGTCCAGCCGGTGGTGGGCGGCGCCCATCGCGGCCTCCCAGGTGGCGCCTTCGTCCAGCTCGCCGTCGGACATGGAGTTGTAGACGAAGGCCGGGTTGCCCATGTGCTTGAGGCCCAGCGCCATGCCCACGCCGATGGCCAGGCCCTGGCCCAGCGAGCCGCCGGAGAT
>NZ_CAXFDV010000624.1:0-10391 GCF_964001545.1 uncultured Aquincola sp. | reverse complement strand
TGGCGCTGGATGAACTCCTGGTAGGTGTCGATGCCGCGCAGCTGCAGGATGGTGTTGCGCACCGCAGCCTCGACCAGCACCGCCAGGTTGCGGCCGGCGTCGACCGCGATGATCACCTTGCGCACCGGCACGCCCAGCACTTCTTCGTACATGGGCTCGTAGGGCAGGCGCTCGAACTCGCGCTCCATCGTTTCCTTGCGCACCAGGTGCACGATGAGCTTGAGCCGCATCTTCCGGCGCACCGCCGTCTCGCCGAAGATGGCCTTGATGTCGAGCAGGCCGATGCCGCGCACTTCCAGCAGGTTGATCAGCAGCTCGGGGCAGCGGCCTTCGATGGCCGTTTGTGAAACCCGGTAAAGATCGACCGCATCATCGGCCACCAGGCCGTGGCCGTGCGAAATCAGCTCCAGGCCCAGTTCGCTCTTGCCGAGACCCGACTCACCGGTCAGCAGCACGCCCAGGCCCAGGATGTCCATGAAGACGCCGTGGCGCGTGGTGCGCTCGGCAAACAGCTGCGCCAGGTAGCCGCGCACCACGTCGATCACATGGCCGGCCGATTCGGCGGTGACGAAGAGGGGAATCTCCGCCCGGTCGCACATGGCGGTGAGGCGGTCGGGCGGCACCTGGTCGTCGGCCACGATCAGCACCGGCGGCTCCAGCGTCACGATGCGCGAGATGCGCCGCTCCAGCGTCTCGTCGGCGCTCTGGCTCAGGTAAGCCACTTCGCGGCGGCCGACGATCTGCACCCGGTAGGGGTGGATGTAGTTCAGGTAGCCGACCAGGTCGGCGGCCGAGCGTGCGTCGCGCACGGCGGCGTCGTCGAAGCGGCGCTCGGGGTGGGCATGGCCGGCCACCCACTCCCAGCGCAGGGCTTCACGATGTTCTTCGAACAGCGCTTCCGCGCTGATGGACGAGGGCTTCACGGCCCCTGCGTCAGGCGACCGACTTCAGCGGCGCCCAGTCGGCGATCAGCTTGTGCAGCGCGGCCGCATCGGATTCGGTCTTCAGCCGCTCGCGCAGTTCGCGGTCGGACAGCAGCTCGGCGATTTCGGACAGGATCTCGAGGTGGCGCTGCGTGGCGGCTTCGGGCACCAGCAGGAAGATCAGCAGGCTGACCGGCTCGTCGTCGGGCGCGTCGAAGGGGATGGGTTGCTGCACACGCAGCACGGCGGCCAGCGGGTTCTTCAAACCCTTGATGCGGCCATGCGGAATGGCCACGCCATGGCCCAGGCCCGTGGAGCCCAGGCGTTCTCGCGCGAACAGGTTGTCGCTGACCGTGGCCCGCGCGATGGCGTGCTGATTTTCGAACAGCAGGCCTGCCTGTTCGAACGCACGCTTCTTGCTGGTGGCTTCCACGTTCACCAGCACGTTGCTGGCGGGCAGGATGGCGGCGAGACGGTTCATTTGGGTTCCCTGACGTTGCGGCGGCAGCGACAACCGCAGGAACAGTGGCAAAGAGGGGATCGATTATAGAAACCGCCCTCCTGAGCGCCATGGGTCTGCACTACCCGGTCTGCGGGTGTTGCGGATTTGCTGCGCTGCGACAAGGCGGTAGCCAACGAAAAAGCGGCCGTGGCCGGCCGCTCATGCTAAGGCTTCGGGATCAACCGCTCAGGCACTGGCGCTCATGCGCTTGGCCGAGGCATGGTGATGGTCCTGCACCTTGTCCTTGTGACGGCACACCTGCCGGTCGAGCTTGTCCACCAGCTGGTCGATGGCGGCGTACAGGTCTTCGTGGCTCTGCTCCACGAAGATGTCGCGTCCCTTGACGTGCACGGTGATCTCGGCCATCTGGCGCCGTTCCTTTTCCCGGATCTTTTCCACCTTCAGCAGCACGTTGATGTCGACCACCTGGTCGAAATGTCGGGTCACCCGGTCCAGCTTGGTGAGCACGTACTCACGAAGTGCAGGGGTGACTTCGAGATGGTGTCCGCTGATCGTCAGGTTCATCAGGTCCTCCTTGGGGGGAAGGGTTGGGGGAAGACGAAAGATCCGCAGGGGGTCTTTCAGGGGAAAAGGCAGGGGGAAAAGCAGAGGGAGAGGCAGGTGGGCAGAGGCTGGTGGCGGGGCGGTCGAAAACAGTGTGCCCCCTCAGCCGGGGCATGACAAGCCGACGAAAACGGCTCATGGCAACGCAGTGTGACGTGTCTCATCCATCTTGGAAAAAGCCCCGTCCGGCATCGCAGCGGCTGCGCCGTGCCGCCATTTCTCATGGGCATAATCGAAGGCTTACCTGGAGAGATCCGTGGACCAGAGTCACCCTAGGTGACCGCCCGCGCCGGCATGCCGGGGCAGGGCGGACGCTGACAAACCGTTGCACCCCGCAGGGCGCCCCAGAGCGCCGGAGTACCGCATGCTGAATGTCTTCAGGCTCGCCAATGGGCGGCTGTTCCAGGAAGAGATCGACAGCGCCGACGCGCTGGCCGATCTCAGGCCCGTGTGGGTCGACCTGGACGCACCCACGCCGCAGGAAAAGGGCTGGATCGCCAGCCGCTTCGGGCTCACCATCCCTGAAGACGCGGTGGACGACGACCTCGAGGAATCGGCCCGCTTCTACGAGGAAGACAACGGCGAGCTGCACATCCGGTCCGACTTCCTGATCGACGACGACGTCACGCCGCGCAATGTGCGCGTGGCCTTCATCCTCAAGGGCAACGTGCTGTTTTCGGTGCATGCCGAAGACCTGCCGGTGTTCCGCCTGCTGCGCCTGCGCGCACGGCGCACGCCCGCGCTGATCGAAGACGCCAAGGACGTGCTGCTCAAGCTCTACGACGCCGACGCCGAGTACAGCGCCGATGCGCTGGAAGGCATCTACGACGCGCTGGAGAAGGTGAGCGCCCGGGTGCTGAAGCAGGAAGTGGACGACCGCGCCGCCGGCGAGGTGCTGGCCGCGGTGGCCAAGGAAGAAGACCTGAACGGCCGCATCCGCCGCAACGTGATGGACACCCGCCGCGCGGTGAGCTTCATGATGCGCAGCCGCATGCTCAATGCCGAACAGTTCGAGGAGGCGCGGCAGATCCTGCGCGACATCGATTCGCTCGACTCGCACACCGCCTTCCTGTTCGACAAGATCAACTTCCTGATGGACGCCACCGTGGGCTTCATCAACATCAACCAGAACAAGATCATCAAGATCTTCTCGGTGGCCAGCGTGGCGCTGCTGCCGCCCACGCTGATCGCCAGCATCTACGGCATGAACTTCAAGTTCATGCCCGAGCTGGACTGGGCCTGGGGCTACCCGTACGTGCTGGCGTTGATGGCGGCCTCGGTGGCCGCGCCGTTCCTGTACTTCAAGCGCAAGGGCTGGCTACGCTGAGCCGGTTTTTTCCAGCGTGAACTGCATGACGCTGGTGTTGCCGGTGGCAAAGGCCGCTTCGCAGTAGGCCAGGTAGAAGGTCCACAGCCGGATGAAGGGCGCGTCGTAGCCGAGCTGGCGGATCGGACCTTCGCGCGACAGGAAGGCGGTGCGCCAGCGCGCCAGCGTTTCGGCGTAGTCGGGGCCGAAGTCCAGCTCCTGCACCACGCGCAGGCCGGCGGCCTCGGCCTGTTCCCGAAAGCGCGAAGGGCTGGGCAGCAGCCCGCCCGGGAACACGTACTGCTGGATGAAGTCGGTGCCCTTGACGTAGCGCTCGAACAGGTCTTCGCGGATGGTGATGCTCTGGATGCAGGCCTTGCCGCCCGTCTTGAGCTGGCGGCGCAGCGTCTGGAAGAAGGTGGGCCAGTACTCGCGGCCCACGGCCTCGAACATCTCGATGGACACCACCGCGTCGTAGGGGCCGTCGTCGATGTCGCGGTAGTCCTGCAGCCGCAGGTCGCAGCGATCGGCGGCGCCGGCGCGGGCCATGCGCGCCTGCGCATGGGCCAGCTGCTCGGTGGACAGCGTGACGCCGGTGACGTGGGCGCCGAATTCCACCGCCGCGCTTTCGGCCACCGCGCCCCAGCCGCAGCCGATCTCCAGCAGCCGCTGGCCGGGCTGCAGCCCGCATTCGCGGATGGCCCGCCGCACCTTGGCCCGCTGCGCATCGGCCAGCGGGCGCTGGGTGTCGCCCTCGAACCAGGCGCTGGAGTAGTTCATCGTCTCGTCCAGCCACTCGCGGTAGAACGGGTTGCCCAGGTCGTAGTGCGCGTGGATGTTGCGCCGGCTGCCGCTGCGCGAGTTGCGGTTGAGCAGGTGCTTGAGCCGGTAGGCCAGCGCGCCCCACCAGCGGCCATACACCACCGATTCGATCTGCTCGCGATTGACCAGCAGCAGCTTGAGCAGTGCGGGCAGGTCGGGCGTATCCCAGTCGCCGGCGATGTAGGTCTCGGCAAAGCCGATGTCGCCCGAGCGCAGCGTGGCCGCACAGGGCTGCCAGTTGTGCAGCCGCAGCAGCGCGCGCGGCACCTGGCCGGCGGCAGCCGGCTCGCCGAACTGCGTGTGGGTGCCATCGGGCCACTGCACCTGCAAGGTGCCGTGGCGCAGCCTGCGCAGCAGCTTGAACACGGCCCGGGCCGCGGCCGGCGCCCCGCTGGGCAGGGCCAGCGGCGGTGTCAGGGTGGTGGTGCTGGTGGTCATGGGGCTATCGGGTCACGAATTGTTGGGGCGGGGTCGGCTTGCGGAAGAAGGGCACGCGCTTGCGCCACAGCTTCCAGGCCTGCCAGTGGATGCGGGCCACCACGCCCAGCGTCATCAGCGGCTGACCGAAGAAGGCCGCGCGCAGGCGCTGGGCGGTGGCGGGGGCCAGTTCCCCGGCCACGCTGGTGGCGATGAGCAGGCCTTGAGCATCGTGGTGCTCGATACGCACGACCGTGCGCGCTGGACGCAGCCGGCCGTCCTGCAGCCGCTCGGCCGTGCGCAGGAAGCGGAAGCGGTAGTCGCCTTCGGTGCTGCAGAACGGCGAGACGTGGAACACCTTGCGCGCGCGCAGCTCGCGGCCCCAGGCCAGGTCGTCGCCGGCCAGCAGGTAGCAGTGGCGCTCGCCGAAGGTGTTGTTCACCTCCACCACGATGGCCGCCAGCGACTCGTCGGCGCGGTGGCAGTACCAGAAGCTCACCGGCTTGAAGGTGTGGCCCAGCACCCGCGGAAAGCAGTGCAGCCAGATCTCGCCATCCACGTCGCCGATGCCTTCCTGCGCCAGCACCGATTCCACCCAGGCCAGGCTGTCCTGGCGGCCATCGCCATGGTCGCGGTCGTCGAAGCTCACCAGGCCGAAACGGTTGCGCGGCAGCGGCCCGCCCGGGTGCGCGCGCCAGTGCCGCATCGGCAGCAGCACGAAGTAGGTGCCGTAGGAAAAGCCGTGCGCCTGCGGCCGCGTGCGCTGGTGGCGCACGGTGCCCAGGCCGAGCAGGACCTGCGGGCCGTTCACGCGGCCACGCGGCTGGGGCTGTGGCCGTGCTGGGCCAGCCAGCTCTCGGCCGCTGCCAGGCCGGACATCAGGCCGTCTTCATGGAAGCCGTAGCGCGTCCAGGCGCCGCAGAACCACACCGCATGGCGGCCCTGGACCTCGGGCAGCCGCTGCTGCGCCGCCACCGCGGCCTGGTCGAACACGGGGTGTGCGTACGACCATTCGCCCAGCACCTGGGCCGGATCGACCGGGCGCACCGGGTTCAACGACACCACCACCGGCGTCTGCCAGGGCAGCGGCTGCAGCCGGTTGATCAGGTAGTGCAGGCACACCGCCGCCTCTTCCTTGGCGGCTTGCGGCGCGCGTTCGTAGTTCCAGGCCGCCCAGGCGCGGCGGATGGGGGGGAGCACGGAGGCGTCGGTATGCAGCACCGCCAGATTGTCGTGGTAACGGATGGCGCCCAGCACCGCGCGTTCGGCGGCGGTGGCGTCTTTCAGCAGCGCCAGGCTGGTGTCGCTGTGCGAGGCCATCACCACGTCGTCGAAGCGTTCCACGCCTTGCGCGGTGGTCACCAGCACGCCGGCGCGGCCATCGCCCGGCGGCAGGCGTTGCACCGCCAGCACCGGCGTGTTCAGGCGGGCGTCGGGAATCTCCAGCACCAGCCGGCGCACGTATTCGCGCGAGCCGCCGCGCACCGTGCGCCAGGGCGGCTGGTTCGTGGTCTGCAGCAGGCCGTGGTTGTGGCAGAAGCGGATCAGCGTGCCGACCGGAAACTGCAGCATCTGGTCCGTGGGGCACGACCAGATGCAGCCGATCATCGGCAGCAGGTAGCCGTCGCGGAACAGCTCGCCGAAACGGTGGCGCGCCAGGAAGGCGCCCAGCGGCTCGGCCAGTTCGGCATCGGCATTGCGCAGCGCGATGCCGGTGCACACACGGTTGAAGCGCAGGATGTCCGACAGCATGCCCCAGAAGCGGGGTCGCACCAGGTTGCGGCGCTGGGCGAACACGCTGCCCAGGTTGCTGCCGCTCCAGATCAGCGACTGGCTGGGCGCCTGCACCGAGAACGACATCTCCGATGGCGCGGTGGCCACGTCCAGCTCGTCGAACAGCGCGATCAGCTGCGGGTAGGTGCGCAGGTTGAAGACCAGGAAGCCGGTGTCCACGCCATGGGTGCTGCCATCCAGCGTCACATCGACGGTGTGCGCATGGCCGCCGAACCAGCTGCCCGATTCGAACAACGTGACCGCGGCATGTGGGGCGATGGTGCGGGCGGCCGAGAGGCCGGCGATGCCCGAGCCGATGACGGCAACGCGCCGCATGGCTCAGGCCCCCGGGCGGGCGCAGCGCGCCGGCCCTTGTACAAAAGCTGCTGCGTGGCGCCCCGAAGCGAAGGAGGGAGGGAGGGAGGAGGAGGAGAGACGCTTCGGGATTTCAGCCTGTTCAACAGGAAGGCCACGCCGCAGACAAAACCGTTCAGATGGCCGCCGTGCAGCGCATCCGTCTGCTGAGAGGTGCATGCACGCGCGGAGTTCCGCACCACATGCGCCAGAAACAAAGCTTTGCGATCGTACGGGCGCCAGCCGGCTCATTTGGCCGCTCCGGGTTGCGCCAGCAGCTTCTCCACGTCTGCCACGAAGCCCTTGCTCAGCGGGTCGGTCATGCTGCCGGCGCTGAAGGCAAAGCGGCCGTCGCGGCCGATCACGTACTTGTGGAAGTTCCAGCCCGGCGTCTTGCCGCTGGCCTGCGCCAGCTGCTGATAGAGCGGATTGACCCCGCTGCTGCCCTTGACCGTCGATTTGGCGAACATCGGAAACTTGACGCCGAAGGTGTTCTCGCAAAAGGCCGCTACCTCGGCATTGCTGCCGGGCTCCTGGGAGCCGAAATCGTTGCTGGGAAAGCCCAGCACCACCAAGCCGCGCGACTTGTAGCGGTCGTACAGCGCTTCCAGCGACTTGTACTGCGACGTGAAGCCGCAATAGCTGGCCGTGTTGACCACCAGCACCACCTGACCGGCGTAGCCGCACAGGTTGATCGGCTTTTCGTCCTGCAGTCGCGGCAGCGTGTGGTCCAGCAGGGCGGGGCACGCGTCGGGCGCTGCATGCGCCGCGGGCAGCGACGCCGTCAGCAGCAGGGCCAGCAAGCCGCGGAGGAAGAAGCCGAGTGTCATTTTTGTCCTGAACAAATACTGCAAATTGGCGGTGTGCACGCCTATCATGCGCAACGAACTGGAGTTTGTCTAATACAAATGAGCGGCGACCCGACGACACAAGAGCCCCCGTTGCCGATATGGTCGATCGCGGCGGTGGAGCGGGACACGGGCCTCAGCAAGGAAACGCTGCGGATGTGGGAACGTCGCTATGGCTTTCCCTCCCCCCACCGCGAATCCACCGGCGAGCGGGCGTACCCGCATGAGCAGCTGGAGCGCCTGCGCACGATCAAGCGGCTGCTGGACGCCGGCCACCGCCCCGGCCGCGTGGTGGGCCTGCCGCGCGCCACCTTGCTGCAGATGCTGGGCGACATGGGCGGCCCCCGTCAGGCGCCGCAAGCCATGCCCACGCCCGCGGCCCGCCGGGGCAGCAGCGCGATGGATGCCTGCTTCGACCATCTGCGTCGTCATGAGCTGGAAGGGGTGCGGCAGTGCTTGTCCGAGGCGCTGACCCGGCTGGGGCTGGCGCGCTTCGTCGTCGAGTGGCTGGTGCCGATGAATACGCGCGTGGGCGACGCCTGGATGCGCGGCGAGCTGGCCGTGTTCGAGGAGCATGCCTATACCGAGATGGTCACGGTGCTGCTGCGGGTGGCGCTGGGCCGCCTGCAGCCGGCCGGTGCGCAGGCCCGCCCGGTGGTGATGCTGACCACGCTGCCCGGCGAGCCGCACGGCCTGGGGCTGCTGATGGTGGAGGCCCTGCTGGCGATGGAAGGCTGCCGTTGCGTGTCGCTGGGTGTGCAGACCCCGGTGCCCGACGTGGTGGCGGCTGTCGACGCCTTCGACGTGGACATCGTGGCGCTGAGCTTCACCGGCTGCCAGAAACCGGCGCAGGTGCAGCGCGGCCTGCAGCAGCTGCGCGATGCGCTGCCGCCGGCGGTGCAGGTGTGGGCGGGCGGGGCGGCCATGGCCGGGGCGCGGCGCCGGGTGCCGGGCGTGCCGGCTTTCACGTCGCTGGACGATGTGCTGCCGGCACTAAGGACTTGGCGGGACGGGGCCATCCCCCCCGAATAGAATCGGGGGCTCCCTAGGAACCGCGATGCTCTACCCTGAACTCTTCAAGCAACTCGAAGCCGTCCGCTGGAACATGGACACGGACATTCCGTGGGACCAGTTCCAACCCGACCTGCTGACCGAAGAGCAGGCGCAGACCATCAAGATGAACGCGATCACCGAGTGGGCGGCGCTGCCGGCCACCGAGATGTTCCTGCGCGACAACCGCGACGACAGCGACTTCTCCGCGTTCATGAGCGTGTGGTTCTTCGAGGAGCAGAAGCATTCGCTGGTGCTGATGGAGTACCTGCGCCGCTTCCGGCCCGACCTGGTGCCCACCGAACAGGAGCTGCACGAGGTGCGGTTCGAGTTCGACCCCGCGCCCGCGCTGGAGACGCTGATGCTGCACTTTTGCGGCGAGGTGCGGCTGAACCACTGGTACCGCCGTGCGGCCGAGTGGCACACCGAGCCGGTGATCCGCAAGATCTACGAAACCCTGGCCCGCGACGAAGCGCGCCACGGCGGCGCCTACCTGCGCTACATGAAGCGGGCGCTTAACAAGTTCGGCGACGAGGCGCGTGCCGCTTTCGCCAAGGTGGGCGTGCTGATGGCCAGCGCCCGCCGCACCGCGCAGGCGCTGCACCCGACCAACCTGCACGTGAACGAAAAGCTGTTCCCGCGCGACACGGTGCAAAGCCGCCTGCCCGACCCCACCTGGCTGGAAGCCTGGCTGGACAAGCAGATCCAGTTCGATGCGGTGTGGGAAAACAAGGTCGGCGACCGCATCCTGCACAACCTGAGCCTGCTGCTGGAGCGCAGCTTTGCCAGCGTGCAGGAGCTCAACCGCTACCGCAAGGAAGTGACGCAGGCGGTGGCGGCGGCTGCCGCCCAGCGCGGCGGGGCCAACGGCGCCCAGCCGGCCTGACGTTTTACCGGCCGGCTGAAGCTTCCAAAGCGCCCGTTAGGGCGCTTTTTTCGTTTCAGGACGTGAGCGGCGCCTCGCCCACCAGCGTGAAGTGCTCCACCACCGGCGGCTTGGCGAAGAACGGGCCGACGATGGCGCGCCACTGCGCGAACAGCGGGCCCTGGCGGAAGGCCACGGTGTGGTCTTCCAGCGTGTCCCAGTAGATCGTCAGCACATAGCGCTCGGCCGACTCGACGCCGCGCTGCACCCGCCAGCCCCGGAAGCCCTGGGCCTGGCTGATCACCGTGGTGATGCCGCGCACGATGGCTTCGTCGAAGGCGGCCTGCTGGCCCGGCGGGATGATGATGTCGGCGTGTTCGAGGATCATGGGATCGCGCTCCGTCGCGTGAGGGTGTCTTCGGGGCGCCGACCTTACATCACCAGCGGCAGACCGACGTAGTTCTCGGCCACCACCGTGCGCGCGGCGTCGCTGGACACCAGATAGGCCAGCTCGGCCTGCTGCATGCGTTGGCCGAAGCTGCCCGTCTCAGGAAAGTGGTGCATCAACGAGGTGAACCACCACGAGAAGCGCTCGGCCTTCCACACCCGCTGCAGGCAGCGCTGCGAATAGGTGTCGATGCCGCGGTCGTTGCCGCGGTAGTGCTCCTCCAGCGCACGGGCCAGCAGGCCCACGTCGCCGGCGGCCAGGTTCAGTCCCTTGGCGCCGGTTGGCGGCACGATGTGGGCTGCGTCACCGGCCAGGAACAGCCGGCCGAAGCGCATCGGCTCGGCCACGAAGCTGCGCAGCGGCGCGATGCTCTTTTCGATCGACGGACCGGTGACCAGGTTGGCCGCCACGTCGGCCGGCAGCCGGCGCGCCAGTTCGGCCCAGAAGTCGTCGTCGCTCCAGCGCGAGGCCTGGTCGTCGAGCGAGCACTGCACGTAGTAGCGGCTGCGGGTTGCCGAC
>NZ_CAXFDV010000623.1:0-8472 GCF_964001545.1 uncultured Aquincola sp. | reverse complement strand
CGCTGGCCATGGCGCACTCCACCGGCACCCTGTACAACATGCCGCCGCCCACGCAAGGCCTGGTGTCGCTGCTGATCCTGGGCCAGCTCGACCGCCTGTTCGATGCCGCCAGCATGACACCCGACAACGCGGCCTATGTGCACGCCTGCGTCGAAGCCACCAAGCAGGCCTTTGCCATCCGCGACAGCCTGATCACCGACCCCGCGTGGATGAAGCAGGACCCACAGGCGCTGCTGGCGCCCGAGGCGCTGGATGCGATGGCCGCCAACATCCGCCCGCTGCAGGCGCAGGCCTGGCCCGGCGGCCAGGGCCCGGGCGACACGGTGTGGATGGGCGTGATCGACCGCGACGGCGTGGCGGTGAGCTTCATCCAGAGCATCTACCACGAGTTCGGCAGCGGCATCGTGCTGCCCGAGTCGGGTGTCAACTGGCAGAACCGCGGCTGCAGCTTCTCGCTGGACCCGGCGGCGCTGAACCCCCTGACGCCGGGCCGCAAGCCCTTCCACACGCTGAACCCGGCACTGGCGCAGCTGAACGACGGCCGCACGCTGGTCTACGGCAACATGGGCGGCGACGGCCAGCCGCAATCGCAGAGCGCGGTGTTCAGCCGCATCGTGCACTTCGGCCTCAATCCGCAGGCCGCCATCAGCGCGCCGCGCTGGCTGCTGGGCCGCACCTGGGGGCAGGAGAGCGAATCGCTGAAGCTGGAGAGCCGCTTTCCGCCCGAGACGGTGCAGGCGCTGCTGGACGCTGGCCACGAGGTGGAGGTCTACGACGATTTCGACGAGACCATGGGCCATGCCGGCGCCATCCTGCGCAGTGCGCAAGGCACGTTCGAAGGCGGCAGCGATCCGCGCAGCGACGGGGCGGCGCTGGGCTGGTAGTGCTGCGGTCCGGCGTGCGGCTGCTTTTCAGAGCGGCCGCGTGGCCGGGGACACGGCCAGATCCTGCCAGGGCTCCAACTGGGTGACGTAGTCGGCATCCAGCGGCATGTACCGGAAGATGCGGTTGCTCTTGAAGATCTTGAAGCGATCGAACTTGCGGGACCGGAAGATGCCGCGGTGGATGCGGATCAGCTCGCTGTAGCGGTCGCCCACGAATTCGCGGTGCACGTCGGTGAAGGGCAGGATGCGCTCTGCCAAGTCCGATGCGCCTTCGGACTCATAGCGTTGCCGAAAGTCGCGCAGCGCGCCGAACTGGTCCTGGCAGATCACCTGGATCGCCGTCTCCGGAAAGCCGTAGTGGGCGCACCACATCACATGCCAGCCTGTGCGGGCCTCGTTGACGCAGTCGAAGGCGCGCTGGGTCAACAGGAAGGCGTCCGACTCCACATGGACGATCTTGTCGGCACCGAAATGCTCGGCCAGATCCAGCGACTTGAAGAAGCTGCGCCACCAGCCGGGGTAGTGGTCGACACGGGGTCGCCCCAGCCGCTCGGCAAAGCGGTACAGCAGCAGGCCGTCGCAGCGGGCTGGCAGCGCGGCATCGTCGCCGGCCAGGCACAGGCCAGGCACCTCGGGAACATGGCTCGCACCGTCGTCGATCATCACCAGGACGTCGGCCTGCAGACGGCCCTGCTGGTAGTAACGCAGCCAGCGCTGGTAGCGCTCTTCCCAGGCGCGCGGGCTGTCGATGTAGCTGGTGCAGAACAAGAGAGTGGTCATGGCGAACGAGTCTCGCGGGCCGCAAGGGCAAGCATTGTGGAGGCTGTGTGGCTGAAGGCCGAGCCCGCAGCGCGGCAATGATCCATGGCTCGTGCGCCCGGTGCGTCATCCGCGGGCGATGAGCACCGAACAGAGGCGTTGAAGGCACCAAAGGCAACCCGTTCGGCGCTTCAGTGGCGCAAATCACCCGCCGTGACCAGGCACAGCCCTTGCGTTGTTTCAGGCAAGGGAAGCGGTCTGGCGATCGCTACTGAATGGTGGCTAGGGTTCCGGCCGGGCAGTGCAAGCCTGGTGTCTGGTCCAAGAGCCATCGGCCTCAAGCACCCATGCGCGGCATGACGGTGCTCAGGCTCCACGGCGGGACAAAAGCCCGGGAGGTTCACTTCGTTTGCGAGGTGGCTTCCCGACGTTTTCAAGCAGCCCTTGCCCTGGAGCCTTCCATGCGACCCCTCTTCCGTTCCGCTGCCCGTGGCCTGCGCGCCGCGCTGGCCGTTGCCCTTGTTGCCACCGGCCTGGGCCACGCCCTGCCGGCCGCCGCCGAAGTCAAGGTGGGGGTCTCCGACTGGCCGGGCTGGGTGGCCTGGTACGTGGCCGAGCAAAAGGGCTTCTTCAAGAAGCACGGCGCCGACGTCAAGCTGGTCTGGTTCGCCAACTACACCGATTCCATCAGCGCGCTGTCTTCGGGCCAGCTCGATGCCAATTCGCAGACCTGGTCCGACACGCTGGGTCCTTTGGCCAAAGGCCTGCCGCTCAAGGCCATCCTGGTCAACGACAACTCGGCCGGCAACGACGCGCTGCTGGTCAGCCCGAAGATCAAGTCCTTCGCCGAGCTGAAGGGCAAGTCGGTGGCGCTGGAGCAGTACAGCATCTCGCACTTCGTGCTGGCCACCGCGCTGGCCAAGAACGGCATGAAGCCGTCCGACGTCAAGATCACCAACCTGTCGGCCGGTGACGCGGCCGCCGCCTTCATGGCCGGCCGGGTGGACGCCGCGGTGGTGTGGAACCCCTGGATCGACCAGATCACCAAGAGTGGCAAGGGCCGCGCGCTGTTCACCTCCAAGGACATGCCGGGCCTGGTACCCGACCTGCTGGTGGCCCAGGAAAAGGCGATCGCCACCAAGCGCAAAGACCTGGTGGGCATGATCAAGGCCTGGATGGACACCGAGAAGTTCATCCGCGAGCAGCCGGCCGAGGCCGCCCGCATCATGAGCAAGGTGGTGAGCCTGAAGCCCGAGGAATACCAGGTCTTCATGCCCGGCACCCGCTTCTTCGATGCAGCGGCCAACCAGGCCGCACTGGCCGGCAGCGGCCCCGATTCGCTGGCCGCGGTGGCGCCCACCATCGCCGGCTTTCTGCTGCAGCACAAGCTGATCGACGGCAAGCCCGAGGCCGCCAAGGGCATCGACGCCAGCCTGCTGGCCGAAGCGCTGAAGTAAGCGGGAGCCTGCGATGACGACGCAGACGATGCGTGGCGCCGCAGCGCCGGCGCAGGGCACGGTGCCGCCCGCGATGCCGGTCATCGCGCCCCCGGTGCCCACGCTGCTGCCCGAGCCGCGGCCCTGGTGGGGCGTGCGCACGCCAATCCCGCGCACCCGCGCGCTGGTGCTGGTGGCGCTGGGCCTGTTGCTGCCGCTGCTGGGCTGGATGGCGCTGGCCGCCAGCGGCTGGGTGCAGCCGGTGTTCATGCCCGGCCCAGGCGCGGTGCTGCAGCGCATGGCCGACTGGTGGGCCGACGGCCTGCTGGAAGACGTGGCCATCAGCACCTTGCGGGTGGTCTCCGGCTGGGCCTTGTCGGCCTTGATCGCGCTGCCGCTGGGGCTGCTGATCGGCAGCTTTCGCACGGTGCAGGCGCTGCTGGAGCCGCTGACCGACTTCATCCGCTACATGCCGGCGGTGGCCTTCATTCCGCTGGTCATGGTGTGGGTGGGCATCGACGAGGGCGCCAAGGTGGCCATCATCTTCATCGGCACCTTCTTCCAGATGGTGCTGATGGTGGCCGAAGACGTGCGCCGCGTGCCGGCCGCGCAGATCGAGGCGGCGCAGACCCTGGGCGCCACCCGCGGCGAGATCATCCAGCAGGTGCTGGTGCCCTCGGCCAAGCCGGCGCTGCTGGACACGCTGCGCGTGACCATGGGCTGGGCCTGGACCTACCTGGTGGTGGCCGAACTGGTGGCCGCCAGCTCGGGCCTGGGCTTCGCCATCCTGAAGGCGCAGCGCTTTTTGCAGACCGACAAGATCTTCGGCGGCATCCTGCTGATCGGCCTCATCGGCCTGGCGATCGACCAGCTGATGCGGCTGGCCCACCGCAAGGCCTTCGGCTACCTCTACCTGCGGCGCTGAGCATGAGCACATCACCCAAGATCCGCGTGCAGGGGTTGTGGAAGCACTTCGGCGCCACCGTGGCGCTGCAGGACGTGAACCTGGACATCGAAGAGAACGCCTTCGTCACGCTGGTGGGTGCCTCGGGCTGCGGCAAGAGCACGCTGCTGCGCACGCTGGCCGGGCTGGAGCACCGCAGCGCCGGCACGCTGCTGTGCGACGGCCAGCCCATCGAGGGCCCGGGCGCCGACCGCGCGATGGTGTTCCAGCACTACAGCCTGTACCCGTGGCTGACGGTGCTGGAGAACATCCGCTTCAGCCGCCAGCTGAAGGTGCACACGCAGGACCGCACCGCCGCTGATGTGGAGGCCGCCGCCGGCCGCGCCGATGCACTGCTGCGCCTGATGGGCCTGACCCACGTGGCCCGCCACTACCCCAGCCAGCTGTCGGGCGGCATGCAGCAGCGGGTGGCCATTGCCCGCGCACTGATGAGCCGGCCGCAGGTGCTGCTGATGGACGAGCCCTTCGGCGCGCTGGACGCGCAGACCCGCGAGGTGATGCACGACCTCATCCTGCACGTGCACCGGCTGGAGCGCAGCACCATCGTCTTCGTCACCCACGACGTGGAAGAAGCGCTGTACCTGGGCCGCCAGGTGGTGCTGATGGCACCACGCCCGGGCCGCATCGACACCGTGTACCAAGTACCACTGCCCGCCGAACGCCAGCAGGACATGAAGCTGGCGCCCGCGTTCAACGAGCTCAAGCGCGAGGTGCTGGCGCGCATACGCGCCACCTCGGGCATGCAGACCGACTTCGAGCTGCTGGCCAAGCTGTCGCAGGCCGGCTCCATCGACCTCACCGAGTGAAGGAAGCAACCGACATGTCTAGTCAAGTTCACCCCCCGGTGCACACCCAGGACAACCCGCCCGCCGAACGGCCGGTGGATGCGCTGCCGCTGTGGCGGCGCTTTGCGCCCGAGCTGCCGGCCGAGCTGGTGGCCTTCAGCGAGATCGTGCCCGGCGGCGCGCACTGGAGCTGGCGGCTGCGCCGCGGCACCGCGCTGCGCTTCGTGGCGCTGGACGAGCGCGTCAATGCCTCGGTGGTGCTGTACGCCGCCCATGACACGCTGGAGCGCTACAACATGCCCGACAGCCTGAAGGCCCAGCACACCGCCCACTACCGCGCCGGCCATGTGCTGATGAGCGACATGGGCCGGGCGATGGCCTCGTTCACGGTCGATACGCTGGGCTGGCACGACCCGCTGGGCGCGCTGCTGGACACGCCGACGATGGAGGCGCGCTACGGCGCCAAGCGCTTCGAGGACCACCGCAACGCGATGCAGCGCAGTGGCCGCGACGGCCTGCTGATCGAGACCGGCAAGCACGGCCTGACGCTGCGCGACCAGATCGCGCCGGTGAACCTGTTCAGCAAGGTGGTGGTGGACGGGCAGGGCCGCTTCGTCTTCGATGCCGAACGCAGCACCAAGGGCGCGCAGTTGGAGCTGCGCATGGACATGGACGTGATCCTGGCGCTGAGCACGGCGCCCCATCCGCTGGACCCGCGCCCCGGTTATGCGCCCGGCCGCCTGGGCATCGCGGCCTGGCGCCGCGGGCCGGCGCCCGCCGACGACCCCTGCCGGCGCTTTCGCCCCGAGACGGCGCGCGCGCTGCACAACAGCGACGTGTTCGCGATCAGCTGAGGACCGACTGCCATGACGACCGACACCCCCATCGAGCTCACCACCCAAGCCACCGCCATGCGCCTGCAGCCCAGCACGCTGCAGCCCGAAGACGCCGTGCTGCGCCACCGCCAGCCTGCCGGCGAGCCCTGGTTCACCGAGCTGCGCGCCGGCCAGACCCTGCGCATCGTCGACCTGGAAGGCAACCAGGCGGTGGACGTGATCTTCTACGCCCGCCACGACGCGGCCGAGCACTACAGCGCCACCGGCACGCTGCTGCGGCAAGGCGGCATCTACCTGACCACCGGCTCGGTGCTGGTGAGCAACCTGGGCCGACCGATGCTGCGCATCGTGGCCGATACCTGCGGCCGCCACGACACCCTGGGCGGCGCCTGCGCGGCCGAGAGCAACACCGTGCGCTATGCGCTGCAGAAGAAGTTCATGCACAGCTGCCGCGACAACTACCTGCTGGCGCTGCAGAACGCCGACGTGGGCCTGGGCAAGCGCGACTTGGTGCCCAACGTCAACTTCTTCATGAACGTGCCGGTGACCGAAGACGGTCAGCTCACCTTCGCCGATGGCGTGAGCGGCCCCGGCAAGTACGTGGAGCTGCGCGCCGAGATGGACCTGTACATGCTGGTGAGCAACTGCCCGCAGCTCAACAACCCCTGCAATGCCTACCACCCCACACCGGTCGAGTTCCTGGTGTGGGACGGGGTTTGAGACGCACCATGTTCGATACCGTCCTCATCGCCAACCGCGGCGCCATCGCCTGCCGCATCCTGCGCACCCTCCAGGCCCTGGGTCTGAAGTCGGTGGCCGTGTACTCCGAGGCCGATGCCGATGCCGCCCATGTGCAGCAGGCCGATCGCGCGGTGTGCATCGGCCCCGCCCCGGCCGCGCAAAGCTACCTGAACGCCGATCGCATCCTGGCCGTCGCGCGCGAGACCGGCGCCGGTGCCATCCATCCCGGCTACGGCTTCTTGAGCGAGAACCCCGACTTCGCCGAAGCCTGCGAGGCCGCGGGCATCGCCTTCATCGGCCCTACCGCGGCGCAAATGCGGGCCTTTGGCCTCAAGCACACCGCGCGGCAACTGGCCCAGGCCCATGGCGTGCCGCTGCTGCCGGGCACCGGCCTGCTGGCCAGCCTGGCCGAGGCCCAGCAGGCGGCCGAGCGCATCGGCTACCCGCTGATGCTCAAGAGCACCGCGGGCGGTGGCGGCATCGGCATGCGGCTGGTGCGCAGCGCGGCCGAGCTGCCGCCCGCCTGGGAAGCGGTGCAGCGCCTGGCCCAGGCCAACTTCAAGGACGCAGGCCTGTACCTGGAGAAGTTCGTCGAGCGGGCGCGCCACATCGAGGTGCAGATCTTCGGCGATGGTCATGGCGAGGTGATCGCGCTGGGCGAGCGCGACTGCAGCGCCCAGCGCCGCCACCAGAAGGTGGTGGAAGAAACCCCGGCGCCGGGCCTGCCCGCCGACACCCGCGCCGCGCTGTGCGAAGCCGCAGTGCGGCTGGCCGCGGCGGTGCAGTACCGCTCGGCCGGCACGGTGGAATTTGTGCTGGATGCCGACGGCGGCGAGTTCTACTTTCTGGAAGTGAACACCCGGCTGCAGGTGGAGCATGGCGTGACCGAGCAGGTCACCGGCATCGACCTGGTGGCCTGGATGGTGCAGCTGGCGCAGCAGGGCCGGCTGGCTTTGCAGGCACCGCAGCCGCAGGGCGCGGCCATCCAGGTGCGCCTGTATGCCGAAGATCCGGCGCGGCAGTTCCAGCCTTCGGCCGGCTTGCTCACCGAGGTGCTTTTCCCGCCCGGCGTGCGGGTGGACACCTGGGTGGCCCGCGGCACCGACGTGCCGCCGCACTACGACCCGATGCTGGCCAAGCTGATCGCCACCGGCCGCGACCGCGCCGAGGCCGTGGCCAGGCTGCAGGCCGCGCTGGCCGACACGCGGCTGGCCGGCATCGCCACCAACCTGGATTACCTGCGCGCGCTCAGCCATGAGCCGGTGTTCACCGAAGGCCGCATCGTCACCGCCACGCTGGGCGGCTTTGCGCCGGTGCCGCGGGCGGTGGAGGTCATGGCCCCCGGCGTGATGACCAGCGTGCAGGACTGGCCCGGCCGCCTGGGCCACTGGGACGTGGGCGTGCCGCCCTCGGGCCCGATGGACGAGCTGGGCCACCGCATCGCCAACTGGCTGGTGGGCAATGCGGCCGATGCCGCCACGCTGGAATGCACGCTGTCCGGCCCCACGCTGCGCTTTCATGCGCCCGCGGTGGTGGCGCTGGGCGGCGCGCCAATGCCGGTGACGCTGGAAGGGCCCGACGGCCGGCAGCCGCTGGCCCCCGGCCGTGCCCATGCGCTGCCGGCCGGTGCGGTGCTGCGCCTGGGCACGCTGGAAGCCGGCGCCCGCAGCTACCTGGCGGTGCGCGGCGGCCTCGACGTGCCGCTGTACCTGGGCAGCCGGTCCACCTTCACGCTGGGCCAGTTCGGCGGCCACGGCGGGCGCACGCTGCGGGCGGGTGATCTGCTGCCGGTGGGGGCTGAGCCGGCAGGTCAGCCGCTGTTCGAGCCCCCGGCCGGGCTGCCGCCCGCGCCCACGCGCGAGTGGCGCATCGGCGTGCTGTACGGGCCGCATGGTGCGCCCGACTTCTTCACGCCGGCCGACATCGCCACCTTCTTTGATGCCGACTGGCAGGTGCACTACAACTCCAGCCGCACCGGCGTGCGGCTGATCGGGCCCAAGCCGCAATGGGCGCGGCCCGATGGCGGCGAGGCCGGGCTGCACCCGTCCAACATCCACGACAACGCCT
>NZ_CAXFDV010000622.1:0-4657 GCF_964001545.1 uncultured Aquincola sp. | reverse complement strand
GACGGTCTTGCCCTTCGACAAGCCGGCCGCGACGCCGCCCTCGCCGAACAGCACCTTCTCCACGTCGGGCGTGTCGGGCACCATCAAAAAGACGATGTCGGCCTTCTGCGCCACTTCGGTGGCATTGGCGCAGGCCACGGCGCCGGCTTCGGCCAGCACCGCCGGCACGCTGCTGCGGGTGTGCACGTACAGCTCATGGCCGGCCGCGCGCAGGTGGCCCGCCATCGGCGTGCCCATGATGCCCAGGCCGATGAATCCGAGTTTCATGACGATGATCCTTTGGTGTGGGATGGGATGAAGAAACGTGTCAGTAGCCGCCGGTCTGGCTGGGCGAGGCGCTGCCGGCGCGCATGCGCGCCAGCGTCTCCTGCGCGCCGGCGGCCATCAGCCGCGCGTCGGAGCTGACGGTGACGAAGTCGAAGCCCTTGGCGATGCGGCCCAGCGCCACATCGGTGCGGCCGTTGTGGATGCCGGCCCGCAGCCCGTGGGCCTTGGCTCGCGCCAGGATGTGGTCGATGGCCTGCGACACCAGCGGGTCCACGTCGTCGAACACCGGCTTGCAGCCCAGCGCCAGCGACAGGTCAGAGGGGCCGATGTAGATGGCGTCCAGGCCTTCCACCGACAGGATGTCGTCCAGGTGGTCCAGCGCCTGCGCGGTTTCGATCATCGCGAAGGTGACGATGGTGTCGTTGGCCTTGTCGGCATAGTCGGGGCCGCCGTACAGCAGCGCCCGCACCGGGCCGAAGCTGCGGGTGCCACGCGGCGCATAGTGGGTCCAGGCCACCAGGTTCTGCGCGTCCTGCCGGCTGTTGATCATCGGGCAGATGACGCCGTAGGCGCCGGCGTCCAGCGTCTTCATCAGGATGCCGGCTTCCAGCCAGGGCACACGCACCACCGGCACCGTGGGCGTGGTGGAAATGGCCTGCAGCATGCCCACCATGGCTTGGTAGTCCACCACGCCGTGCTGCAGGTCGATGGTGAGCGTGTCCCAGCCCTGGTGGGCCATGGTCTCGGCCGAGAAGCTGTTGGGAATGGCCAGCCAGCCGTTGACGGCGGCCTTGCCTTCGGCCCACAACGATCGCAAGCGGTTTTCTCTCATCGCGCCCTCCGGGGGGTGTGGTCAGTCGAGCTTGACGTTGCCTTGCGCCACCACGGTGGCCCAGTGCTTGCGCTCGCGCTCGAAGAAGCTGCTGAACTCGGTCGGGGTCATGGTGTAGACCTCGGCGCCCTGGGCCGTCAGGCGCTGGCGCACTTCGGGCGAGCGGATGATGCGGGTGAGTTCGGCGTTGAGCTTGTCGACCACCGCGGGCGGTGTGCCGGCCGGCACCAGGATGCCTTGCCAGGTGCCCGACTCGAAGCCCTTGACGCCCTGCTCGGCGATGGTGGGCACGTCGGGCAGCAGCGGCACGCGGGTGGCCTTGCTCACGCCCAGCACCTTGAGCTTGCCCGACTGCACGAAGGGCAGCGTGGCCAGCATGCCGTTCATCACCACCTGGGTCTGGCCGGCGACGGTGTCGCTCAGCGCCTGCGAGCCGCCCTTGTACGGGATGTACTGCCACTTCGCCTGGGTGGCCTTTTCCACCGCCACGCCGGCCAGGTGCGGCGCGCTGCCGATGGCGGTGATGGCGAAGTCCATCGGGCCGGCCTTGGACTGCGCCACCAGCTCCTTCAGGTTGTTGGCCTTGACCGACGGATGCACCACCAGCAGGTGGGGCGAATAGGCCAGCATGGTCACGCCCTTCAAGTCCTTGGAAGGATTGAAGGGCAGCTTGGTGTAGACCGAGGGGCTGATGGACAGCGCGCCCACGTCGCACATCAGCAGTGTGTAGCCGTCGGCCGGCGCCTTGGCCACCATGTCGCTGCCGGTGTTGCCGTTGGCACCCGGCTTGTTTTCCACGATCACCGTCTGCTTCAGCGCCTCCTGCAGCGGCTGGCTGATGATGCGGGCGATGATGTCCGACGAGCCACCCGGGGTGTAGGGCACCACGATGCGGATCGGCTTGCTGGGCCAGGTGTCGGCCTGGGCGCCGGCCAGGCCGGTGGCGGCCAGCAGGCCGAGGGCGGCCGTGGCCTTGAGCAAGCGTCGGGTGGTGTACTGCATCGCGGGTCTCCGGTCGGCGGCCCTGCGGCGCGCCTGGGTTGGCTAACGGGGAAGTGCCTAGCCCCGCTCGGCCAGCGCCGTGGCCCGGCGTCGGCGTTCGCGGCTGTTGGCCAGGTGGGTGCGCATCGCGGCCCGGGCCCCTTCGGGGTCCTGGTGGACGATGGCGTCGTAGATGCTTTCGTGCTCGCCGTTGACGCGGCGCAGGTATTCGCGGCGCTCGGCGTCCATCACGTCGGCACCGTTGAGGCGGGCGCGCGGAATGATCATCGCGCCCAGGTAGTTCATCAGCCCGATGAAGTGGGTGTTCTGCGTGGCCCGCGCGATTTCCACATGGAACTGGAAGTCGGGGCCCACGGTGTCGCCGTCTTCTTCCAGCGCCTTGGCAAAGGCGTCCAGCGCCTGCCGCATCACGGCCAGGTTGTCGGGCGTGCGGCGCAGCGCGGCCAGGCCGCAGGCCTCGGTTTCCATGCCGATGCGCAGCTCCAGCAGCGCGATCACGTCGCGCAGCGTGCCCAGCTGTTCGCGGTCGATGCGGAAGGGCTCGGCCTCGTCGCCCACGCCGCGCACGAAGGTGCCGATGCCGTGGCGCGTTTCCACCAGGCCCGAGGCCTGCAGCTTGGAAATCGCCTCGCGCACCACGGTGCGGCTGACGCCGAACTCGCCCATGATGGCCGCCTCGGTGGGCAGCTTGTCGCCCACCTTGAGCTGGCCTTCGCGGATGCGCTCGCCCAGCGCGTCCACCAGCTCCAGGGCCAGGGTGCGGGGGCGGCGGCGCACCACCGCGCCATCGGCAGCAGGCAGGGCCGCAGCCACCGGTTGAGGGACCGCAGGGGGCGAAGGCAAGGTCGGTTTCACAGGGCGCATTCTGGTTGGTTGTACGACAACCGACAACGCTGGTTTCTACGTAGCGCCGTCGGCCGTGCGTGCACCCTACTTCACCGGCGCCACGAATGCGATCAACTTGCCCAGGTTGGCCACGAAATCGGCCGTGTTGATGCCCAGCGGACGGTCTTTCTTGACGTAGGGCTCCACCAGCGGCGGGTCCTGCGGGTCGTAGGGCGAGGTGTCGTAGATGTCGCCCACGTGCTTGCTGCGGTAGGCGGTGCCGGCGTATTCGGCGGCCGGGCCGTCGCCACGGTAGGGGTTGGTCACCTGGGCCAGCGGCGTGAGCCAGTGGTTCTTGCTGCCCAGGTCGGCCACCAGCTTGGCGGCGTCGGCTTCGCTCACCGTCGGGCTGGTCATCACCGCGCCGGTCATCAGGTCGGGGAAGTCCACCTCGCGCAGCGAGAAGTACTTGGGCAGCGCGCCGGCGGTGGTCACCTTCAGCGGTGAGCGGGCGGCCATCTCGGCCACGGCCGCGTCGCTCATGCCGGCCAACTCGTCGTAGGTGCGCTGCAGCCCGGCGATGTTGATGTTGCGGCCGGCCGAGTAGTGGCTGGGCGTGTTGCGGTGGTCGTGGTCGACGTAGTAGGCACCGTTGTGGATGTTGCTGCCGTAGCGGTGCACGAAGCGACCGACGTTGGTGCCCAGCTCGATGAAGGTGGGGTGCGTGCGGCCGCTCAGCAGCGGGTTGTCGGCGATCTGCTGGGCGGTGAGGGCGCAGGTCTGCAGCCAGGCGATGGCCTCGGGCACGCGCGCCAGGTAGCTACGGTCGCCGGTGATGCGGAAGTAGTTGAACAGCTGCTGGATGTTGGTCTGCGTGGTGTGCGTGGCCAGGGCGCGCGGCTCGTAGCTGCGGGCACCGGCCGGTGAGCCGGCCGGGCGGCCGCCCTGGTCGGTGGCCAGGTGCTGCAGGCCCCAGCCGGCCTGCGGCCCGGGCTGCTGCAGCCGGCGCAGGCACTCCATCGCGCGCTGGCTGGGCGCCACCAGCTCGGTGCGGCCCAGGCCCTTGACGCACAGCAGCAGGAACTTGATGTTTTCGCCGGCCACGTCGTCGTTGAAGGTCACGTGGCGGGTGTAGTCGCCGTCTTCCATGCCCTGGGTGGCGCCCGCCGGCAGCAGCTGCGGGTTGGGCCGCGACATGCTGCTGATGGCGTTGGCCACCGGAAAGCGCTGCGGCCAGCCGCCGTCGGCCACGCCGCCGCTGAACTGCGCCGCCAGCACGAAGCCGATGGCCTTGTCGACCGAGGCCTGGAAGCGCGGGTCCTTCTTCTCGAGGTACATGCGCAGCATGAACTGCGACGACACCGCGGTGCCGGCGTCGTCGAAGGTGGCGTTGCCGTAGTAGTGCTGGAACTCTTCCAGCCGCCAGCCGTTGGCGCCGATGGTGTCGTACCAGTGGCTCAGCGAGTCTTCACCCGCGAAGTCGTAGATGTAGTTCCAGCCGCCCGAGGGATGCTGGGCCTGCACCAGCGCCAGCGCGGTGCGCTCGGCGGCGGTGTAGAAGGTCTCGTCGCCGGTGGCGTGGTAGGCGTCCAGCAGCGCATGGCCGGCGGTCGGCGTGCCGGGCGGCTGGATCCAGCACATGCTGCGCTTGGCCTCCATCTCGCCCCAGGTGATGCTGAGGTCGGGCAGGTACTGCCACACATAGCCGCCGCGGTACGACACGGTCTGGTC
>NZ_CAXFDV010000621.1:0-10757 GCF_964001545.1 uncultured Aquincola sp. | reverse complement strand
GGTGCATGCCTCGGTGCTCACCGCCTTTGCGGTGGGCCGCTTGCAGCGCTATGCGCGCTCGGGCTTCAAGCGCCTGCCCACCGAGCACCTGGAAGCCTCGCTGCAGCTGCTGGCAGGCTGAGGGCGCCTGCCGCGCGCGGCCCGCACGGCCGTTCGCTGCTACCGTCGCGCCATGTTCGATGTGACCTGGGGCGGTGAACAGTTCCGCCTGCTGCCGCAAAAGGCGGCTTATCTGCCCGACCACGGCACGCTGTTGATCGCCGATGCCCACATCGGCAAGGCCGTGAGCTTCCGCCGCCTGGGCGTGCCGGTGCCGCGTGGCACCACTTCCGAGAACCTCGCCCTCATCGACCAGCTGCTGCAGCTGCACGACGTGCGGCACCTGGTGTTCCTGGGCGACCTGCTGCATTCGGCCCATGCCCATGCGCCCGACACGCTGGCCGCGATGGGCCGCTGGCGCGAGCGCCATCCGCGGCTGGACGTGACCCTGGTGCGCGGCAACCACGACGACCGCGCGGGCGATCCGCCCGGCTGGCTGGACATCCGCTGCGTGGACGAGCCGCTGCGCCTGGGCGGCCTGGCACTGTGCCACCACCCGCGGCCGCGCGTCGGCGCGCAGGTGGTGGCCGGCCACATCCACCCCGGTGCGATGCTGGGCCGCGGCTTCGACCGCGTGCGGCTGCCGTGCTTCCATCTGCGTGAGGGCGTGGCGGTGCTGCCGGCCTTCGGCAGCTTCACCGGCCTGCACCCGGTGGACCGGCAGCCCGGCGACCGGCTGGTGGCGGTGGCCGACGGCCAGCTGTTCGAGGTGCCCGCTCGCTAAACTGCCCGGTTTGTGTTGCGCCGGCCGCCCCGCCGTTGCCCTTGCGATGTCCATCGATCTCGAACGCTTGATGCAGCGCGCCGATGCGCTGCTGGCCCGGCTGGAAGCCGTGCTGCCGCTGCCGGCGGCCGCCCCCGACTGGAACGCCGCCATCGCCTGGCGCTACCGCAAGCGCCGCGGCGCCGGCGTGCTGGAGCCGGTGCGCCATGTGGCCACCATCCGCCTGGCCGACCTGCAGGAAATCGACGGCCAGAAGGAGCGCCTGGTGCGCAACACGCGCCAGTTCGTCACCGGCCGTGCAGCCAACAACGTGCTGCTGACCGGCGCCCGCGGCACCGGCAAGAGCTCGCTGGTCAAGGCCTGCCTGAACGAATTCGCACCCAGCGGCCTGCGCCTGATCGAGGTGGACAAGGCCGACATGGTGGACCTGCCCGACCTGGTGGACCTGGTGGGCGACCGGCCCGAGCGCTTCATCGTCTTCTGCGACGACCTCAGCTTCGACGAAGGCGAGCCGGGCTACAAGGCGCTGAAGTCGATGCTCGACGGCTCGGTGGCGCAGGCCAGCGACAACGTGCTGATCTACGCCACCAGCAACCGCCGCCACCTGCTGCCCGAGTACATGAAGGAGAACCTCACGTACACCCACACCGAAGACGGCGAGGTGCACCCCGGCGAGGTGGTGGAAGAAAAGATCTCGCTGTCCGAGCGTTTCGGGTTGTGGATCAGCTTCTACCCCTTCAGCCAGTCCGAATACCTGGCTGTGGTGGCGCAGTGGCTGCAGCACTTCGGCGTCGATGCGGCGCGCATCGAGGCGGCGCGGCCCGAGGCGCTGGTGTGGGCGCTGGAGCGCGGCTCGCGTTCCGGCCGCGTGGCCTACCAGTTTGCGCGCGACTTTTCGGGGCGCAGCGAACAATGACTGAGTCTGTCCGCGCCGAGCGCACCCCGGTCGACGTGGCCGTGGGCGTCCTCATCGACCCCGACGGCCGCTTCCTGCTCACCTCGCGCCCGGAGGGCAAGGTGTACGCCGGCTACTGGGAGTTTCCGGGCGGCAAGCTGGAAGCCGGCGAAACGGTGGAACAAGCCCTGCGCCGCGAGCTGATCGAGGAGCTGGGCATCACCATCGGCCCGGTGCAGCCGTGGCGGGTGGAGATCGTCGACTACGAACATGCGCGCGTGCGGCTGCACTTTTGCAAGGTGTTCAGCTGGACGGGCGAGTTCGAGATGCGCGAACGCCAGCAGATGGCCTGGAACCAGCTGCCGGTGCAGGTGCGGCCGGTGCTGCCGGGCACCGTGCCGGTGCTGGCCTGGTTCGCCGAAGAACGCGGCTTTGCCGGCCCCACCCACCCCGAGACTTAAACTGCCCCCATGGATTGGCTCGACAGCATCAAGTGGGACCGCGACGGGCTGGTGCCCGTCATCGCCCAGGAACGCGGCAGCAAGGACGTGCTGATGTTCGCCTTCATGAACCGCGAGGCCCTGGCCCGCACCGCCGAGCTGGGCGAGGCGGTGTACTGGAGCCGCTCCCGCCAGCGGCTGTGGCACAAGGGCGAAGAGTCCGGCCACATCCAGAAGGTGCATTCGATGCGGCTGGACTGCGACGCCGACGTGCTGCTGCTGGAAGTGACCCAGCTGGGCCATGAGCCGGGCATCGCCTGCCACACCGGGCGCCATTCCTGCTTCTTCCAGCGCTACGACAACGGCGCCTGGCACACGGTCGATCCGGTCTTGAAAGACCCTGAAAGCATCTACAAATGAGTGGCAACGACACGCTGGCCCGGCTGGCCGAGGTCATCGAATCGCGCAAGGGCGCCGACCCCGACACCAGCTACGTTGCCCGGCTGTTCCACAAGGGCACCGACGCCATCCTGAAGAAGATCGGCGAAGAAGCCACCGAGACGGTGATGGCCGCCAAGGATGGCGAGCGCAGCAAGATCGTCTACGAGGTGGCCGACCTGTGGTTCCACAGCCTGGTGGCGCTGGCGGCCTTCGACCTGAAGCCGGCCGACGTGCTGGCTGAACTTGAGCGCCGCGAAGGGCTCTCAGGTCTGGAAGAGTTCGCGCTGCGCAAGGTGAAGCAGCGCGAGCACCAGGGCGACTAGCCTGCCCCCTCACCTGCGAAGGACCGCCTTTTGAACCCGATCGTCGACGTCACCCCCGGCTCGCAGCGCGAACAGTCGCTGCGCACCATCGGGCACATTAGCTACGCGCTGCATGCCATCGTCGCGGTGAGTGCGGTGCTCCCGGCCTTCCAGCCGACGGTGCTGCTGCTGGTGGCGGCCTTCATCCTCGACCTGGTCAAGCGCAGCGATGCCGACGGCACCTGGCAGGAATCGCACTTCAGCTGGCGCATCCGCAGCGTGCTGTGGGCGGCCGGCCTGTACCTGGTCACCGCGCCGCTGTGGCTGCTGTTCTTCGTGCCCGGGTGGATCGCCTGGGGCGTCATCTCCATCTGGTTCCTCTACCGCGTGGTGCGTGGCTGGCTGGCCCTGAACGACGGCCGGCCGATGCCCTGACCCCCGCGCCCCCAAGCCCATGCACACCGACCCCAACTGCATCTTCTGCAAGATCGCCGCCGGCCAGATTCCTGCGCGCAAGGTGTACGAAGACGATGAGCTCATCGCCTTCCACGACATCGCGCCCTGGGCGCCGGTGCACATCCTCATCGTGCCGCGCGAGCACATCGGCTCGATGCAGGAGGTGACCGAGGCGCAGCAGGCCCTGCTGGGCAGGATGATGGTGCTGAGCACGCGGCTGATGCGCGAGCTGGGCGTGACCAACGGCTACCGCCACGTCATCAACACCGGTGCCGACGGTGGCCAGGAAGTGGGCCACCTGCACCTGCACGTCATGGGCGGACCGCGCCCGTGGAACAAGGGCTGAGCCGGGGCTGAGTCCCCCACGGCAAAGCTGTCATGTCGCCCCCCTAGAATCGTCGGATTCCCTCGAAGGAGATTGATATGGGTTCGTTCAGCATCTGGCATTGGCTGATCGTGTTGCTCGTGGTGGTGCTGATCTTCGGCACCAAGAAGCTGAAGAACATCGGCTCCGACCTCGGCGGTGCGGTCAAGGGCTTCAAGGACGGCGTGCGCGGTGGCTCCGAAGGCGTCGGCGAGCCCGACGTGCCGCCCCAGCAGGTCACCGCCGCCCAGCGCGCTGCTGCCGACGCGCAGACGGTCGACGTCGAAGCCAAGCGCAAGGCCTGAGCTTCGCCGCTTCCTGATGAAGTTGTCCGCATGAAGTTGTCCGCATGAGCGCTGCATGATCGATTTCGGTTTCGACAAGATCGCGCTGATCGGGGCGGTGGCGCTCATCGTCATCGGCCCCGAACGCCTGCCCAAGGTGGCCCGCACGGTGGGCCACTTCGTGGGCAAGGCGCAGCGTTACGTGGCGGAGGTCAAGGCCGAGGTCAACCGCTCCATCGAACTCGATGAGCTGAAGAAGATGAAGACGCAGTTCGAGGACGCGGCGCGCAACGTCGAGCAGACGGTGCACAGCGAGTTCAACCAGCACACCACCGACCTGCAGCGCGACTGGGACGATGCGGCCACGGCCGGTCTGGCGCCTGCGGTGGGCACCGATTCGCTCAGCACCCCGGTGCCCGAGTACCGGCACCCGGGCAAGAAGTGGCGCCTCAAGCGGGGCGCCATTCCGCACTGGTACAAGCAGCAGGCTGGCATCCGCACCAAGGCGCAGTCGGGCGCCGCACGGGTGGCCCGTCACCGGCCGAAACGCTGGTCATGAGCACCCAGGAGAAAGACGAACTCGAAGGTACCGAGCAGCCCTTCGTTTCGCATCTGGTCGAGCTGCGCGACCGCCTGATCCGGGCGCTGATCGCCGTGGGCGTGGTGTTCGGCGTGTTGTGCGTGTGGCCCGGACCGGGCGGCTTGTACGACCTGCTGGCCGCGCCGCTGGTGCACACGCTGCCGGCCGGCGCCACGCTGATCGCCACCAACGTGATCTCGCCCTTCGTGGTGCCGCTCAAGATCACGCTGATGGCGGCCTTCCTGATCGCCTTGCCGGTGGTGCTGTGGCAGGTGTGGGCCTTCGTGGCGCCGGGCCTGTACTCGCACGAGAAGAAGCTGGTGCTGCCGCTGGTGGTGTCCAGCACGCTGCTGTTCTTCGTGGGGGTGGCGTTCTGCTACTTCTTCGTGTTCGGCCAGGTGTTCAAGTTCATCCAGAGCTTTGCACCCAAGAGCATCACCGCCGCACCTGACATCGAGGCCTACCTCAGCTTCGTGCTGACGATGTTCATCGCCTTCGGCGCTGCGTTCGAGGTGCCCATCGTGGTCATCGTGCTGGCGCGCATGGGGCTGGTCAGCATCGAGAAGCTCAAGTCCTTCCGCGGCTACTTCATCGTGCTGGCCTTCATCATCGCCGCGGTGATCACGCCGCCCGACGTGGTGTCGCAGCTGGCGCTGGCGGTGCCGATGTGCCTGCTCTACGAGCTGGGCATCTGGGCCGCGCAGCTGTTCATCAAGCACACGCAGGCGCCTGACAGCGAGGCGGAAAGCAACACCACCGCGGGATGACGCGGGTCAGCGCGCCGGCTGCGCCCGCGGCCGCTGCGCCACCTTCACGCTGGCTTCCACCGCCTGCTTGCCGCGCTGCAGGCCGATGGTCACGCGGGTGTCGGGCTTCAAGGCCGCCACCGCACCCAGCAGCTGCTGGGTGTTGGTCACGGCATGGCCGGCCACGCTGGTCACCACGTCGCCGGGGCGGATGCCGCCCTGGCTGGCCGGGCCGTCCTGCAGCACGCCGGTGATCAGCACGCCCTGGCTGACGGGCAACTGGAAGGTCTCGGCGATCTCGGGCGTCAGGTCGCGCGGCTCCACCCCGATCCAGCCGCGGGTGACGCTGCCGTCGCGGATCAGGCTTTCCATCACCTGCCGGGCCGAGTCCGCCGGGATGGCGAAGCCGATGCCCAGGCTGCCGCCGCTGCGCGAGAAGATGGCGGTGTTGATGCCCACCAGGTTGCCGTTCACGTCCACCAGCGCGCCGCCCGAATTGCCGGGGTTGATGGCCGCATCGGTCTGGATGAAGTTCTCGAAGGTGTTGATGCCCAGCCGGCTGCGGCCCAGCGCGCTGACGATGCCGGAGGTGACCGTCTGCCCCACCGCGAACGGGTTGCCGATGGCCAGCACGATGTCGCCCACCTGCAGCTCTTCGGATTGCCCGAAGGTGATGGCCGGCAGCCGGTCGAGCGAGATCTTGAGCACCGCCACGTCGGTCTCGGGGTCGGCGCCGATGACCTGGGCCGAGGCCTGGCGGCCATCGACCAGCTGCACCTCGATCTCGCTGGCGCCGTCGATCACGTGGTTGTTGGTCAGCAGGTAGCCTTCGGGCGAGACGATGACGCCCGAGCCCAGGCCGCGCTGCGGCTCCTGCTGCTGCGGGCCATTGCCTTCGCGGAAGAAGAAGCGGAACCAGGGGTCTTCCGCATGCGGGTTGCGCTGCGGCGCCCGCATCGCGGTGACGCTGACCACCGAAGGCGAGGCCTTGCGCGCCGCGGTGCTATAGCCCGCCATCGCGGCGCTGGCCGGCAACGACGAAGCCACCGGCGCGCTGACGATGGAGACGATCTCGGGCAGCAGCGTCTGGCCGGCGCGGCGCGACAGCCAGTCGGGCTTGAGCGTGGCCACCACGAACAGCACGGCCAGGGCGACCGTGACCGCCTGCGAGAAAATGAGCCAGGTTCTACGCATGCAACAGGAAGGAAGGCGAGGAATGGTCCAGCGCAACGAGGTCGAAGCCTACTTGGGCCGTTTGCTGGCCGTGGACCGCTTGAAGGATTATGGGCCGAACGGTCTGCAGGTCGAGGGCGGTGCGCAGGTGCGCCGCATCGTCTCCGGTGTCACCGCCAGCCGGGCGCTGATCGAGGCGGCCATCGCCGATGGCGCCGACACGATCCTGGTGCACCACGGCCTGTTCTGGCGCGGGCAGGACGGCCGGCTGACCGGCTGGCTGAAGGCCCGGGTGCAGCTGTTGATGGCGCACGACATCAACCTGTTCGCCTACCACCTGCCGCTGGATGCGCATGCCGAGCTGGGCAACAACGCGCAGCTGGGTTTGCAGCTGGGCCTGGTGGCCGATGCACGCTTTGGCGAGCAAGACCTGGGCTTCATCGGCCAGGCCAAGGGGCTGGACAGTGCGCAGGCGCTGGCCCTGCGCGTGGAGGCGGCCCTGGGTCGTGCGCCGGTGCTGTTGCCCGGCGACGGCCGGCCGCTGCAGCGCGTGGCCTGGTGCACCGGCGGCGCACAGGGCTACTTCGAATCGGCCATCGCCGCGGGGGCGGATGCCTTCATCACCGGCGAAATCTCGGAGCCGCAGGCGCATCTGGCCCGCGAGACGGGCGTGGCCTTCTTGGCCTGCGGCCACCATGCCACCGAGCGCTATGGCGCGCCCGCGGTGGCCGAGCACCTGGCGCAGACCTATGGCCTGCAACACAGGTTCATCGAGATCGAAAATCCAGCTTAGAGGCAACCCCGAGCCCGCGCCGCTCGCGGCCCCCGAGGGGCGCTCAGTCCCTTGGGGCGGCCCGGCGGGACTTAGAACGACACGTTCAGGCCGATCGAGTACTGGTCGGTGTTGCTCTTCTGGTCGAAGGCGTCCAGGCGGTAGCGTTCCCATTCGCCGCGGATGGCCATGGTCTTGGACAGGTTGTACTGCACGCCCAGGCCGAACTTCGGGATGGTGCTGCGGTCGCTGTCGCCGTTGGCGCTGGTCTTCACGCTCGCCACGCCCAGCTTGGCGAGGGCCGTCCAGTCGGTGGCAAAGGGCAGCATGCCCACGGCGTCCAGCGCCACGCCGTTGGCCTTGGCATCGCCGCCGTTGCCGCTCAGCTTGCCCAGGCGGAAGGCACTGCCTTCCAGCGCGAAGTTGGGGTTGAACTGGTAGCCGCCGTACAGCTTCAGGCCGGTGCCGGAAGAGTCGCCTGACACGCCGTTGATGTTGTCGCCACGCCAGTCGGGCTTGGCGATGGAGCCACCCACGTACAGGCCTTCGGCCATGGCGGGCAGGGCGCTGGCGGCCAGCAGGGCAGCAGCAACGGCAGCGCGGGTGCGGGTCTTCGAGTTCGTCATGTGTTTTGTGTCCTCTCAACAGGGCCGGCGGATGCCAGCGTGGAACCATGTTGGAAGGAGCGCGTGAAGAAGGTGCCCGGCTTTGCGTGAAATGTTGTTGCGCCACCGGTGAGCAGCTGATGCAGGCGTCAGCAGGCGTATCAGCGCCACCGGGCTGAAAATGGGCCATGGCCCCGACAAACACACCCCATCAGCCGCCCCTGTTGGTCACACTCGGTGACCCTTGCGGCATCGGCCCCGAGATCGTGGCCGGCGCCTGGCTGCGGGGCGAGTTGCCCGACGCAGTGGTGGTGGGCGATGCCGGCGTGCTGCGTCGCGGCCTGCGTGCGTTGGGCCAGGCCGCCCCTATCGCGCTGCTGGATGCGCCGGGTGACCTGGCCGCCTGCCCGCCGGGCGCACTGCCCCTGCTGTCCGGCGGCGAAGACGCGGGCCTGGCCGACTTGCCCTGGGGCCGCATCGATGGCCGGGCCGGCGCGGCCGCGGCGCGCTGGATCACGCAGGCCGTGCGCCTGGTGCAGGCCGGCGAGGGCCGGGCCATCGTCACCGCGCCCATCCACAAGGAAGCCTTGAGCGCCGCGGGCGTGAAGTTCCCGGGCCATACCGAGATGCTGCAGTCACTGGCGGCCGGCCCCGACGGCGCGCTGCCGCCGGTGCGCATGATGCTGGCCAACCCCGAGCTCAAGGTGGTGCTGGTCACCATCCATGTATCGCTGCGGCGGGCGCTGGAGCTGCTGGACCATGACGCGGTGCTGTCCACGCTGCGCATCGCCCACCGGGCCGCGGCGCGCTGGGGCCAGCCGCGGCCGCGCATCGCGGTGGCCGGGCTCAATCCGCATGCGGGCGAGGGGGGCTTGTTCGGCGATGAAGAGCTGCGCTACATCGGCCCCGCGATCGAGGCGGCGAGGGCCGAAGGCATCGATGCGCAAGGCCCGTTTCCGCCCGACACGGTGTTCATGCGCGCGCGCCGCGGCGCCTTCGACCTGGTGGTGGCGATGACGCACGACCATGGCCTGATCCCGGTGAAGTACCTGGGCGTGGAAGAGGGCGTGAACGTGACGCTGGGCCTGCCGTTCGTGCGCACCAGCCCCGACCACGGCACCGCCTTCGACATCGCCGGCCAGGGCCTGGCCGACCCGGCCAGCCTGGTGACGGCGGCGCGCATGGCGCGCCAGCTCAGCGGCGCAGGCGCCTAGTGCCTGGCGGGCGCGGCGCCTGAAGGCCGCAGGGCCGCCAGCTGCTTGCGCGCGCGGGCGGTGGCCCGCTCGATCAGGAATGCGTTCTCGAACGCGCGGAAGCGCCCCGCCTCGCACAGGCGGTGCAGCATGCGCGAGGTCAGCGACACCGTCTTCTGGTGCTTGCTGCCGCTGGTGAAGACGAAGAAGGCACGGCCCGGGCTCACGTAGTTGAGCTTGACCTTCTGCCACTGCTCGTCCACCAGCATCTGGTAGGCAAAGCCCAGCTGCACATGGTCGGCCAGCGAGGCACCGCGGCTGGGCTCCACCGGCTCGGGCGGCGGCAGGCCGTCGAGCTGGATGTCCACCGCGCTCAGCTCGGGCTCGAGGTTGAGGTCGATGTCCACCTGGCGCTGCCAGTTGACCGACTCTTCCTTCACCAGGCCGATCTGCGCCGCTTCATCGTCGCTGAAGTGCACCTGGTCCACCGCGTCCTTGAGCACCGGCAGCGTGCCGCCTTCGGCCACGCGCGGCAGCGGCATCGCGAACACCGCGTCCAGCTGCTTGACCATCAGGTTGAAGTCCAGCGGCCGCAGCGACTGGCCTTTCAGCGATTCGGCATGGGCGGGCAGCAGCTCGGAGAAAAAGGCCTTCTGCGCCGCATCGGGCCAGCCGATGATGGCCAGGCCGTGGTTCAGGTCCTTCATCAGCTGCGGCAGCGACATCAGGAAGGTCTTGCGGTCGGCCGGCGTGCCCTTGGGCTGCACGCTCATCACCACGTCGCGTGCCGCGCGCCTCAGGCGCTGCGAGAGTTCGCCCGCCTCGCCACCGCGCCGGGCGGCCAGCACCAGCGCCTGGCTCCACACCTGCGCCAGGAAGCTGCGCAGAAAGGCCGGCATCTCCACCGGTGCCAGCGCGGCCTGCAGCTGCCGCAGGTACTGCTGCTGCACCCGCAGGTCCTGCTCCTTGGCCTCGACCATCTGGGGCGCGTTGCTGCCCTGCTCGCGCACTTCGTCGCGGGCCTGCGCGGCGATGAAGCCTTCCAGGGCGCCGAGCTTCTGCTCGTACACCTCCATCTGGTCGAAGTCGCCGTCGACGATCTCCTGCACCAGCGCCCGCACCTGACCGATGAACTGCTGGCCCGGCCCGCTGCCGAAGTCTTCGAAGGCGCAGGCCAGCGACGCGATGCGGTTGACGAAGCGGCGCACCGGATGGCGGCGCGACGAGAAGAAGCTGGGGTCGCCCAGCGCCACCCGCAGCACCGGCAACTGCAGCCGTGCGATCTGGCGCGCCATCTGCGGCGGCACCTTGGGGTCCGAAAGGATCTGCTCGAACAGGCTGCCGACCACGTCGATCACCATGTGGTCGAGCCGGCCGGTGGCCGCCTGGCGCAGCTCGTCGCGGTGGGCGTAGATCAGGTTGGGCAGCGGGCCATCGCCAGAAGGCCCGAATCCCGAACTGGCCCCGGCGCCGGCGCCGGTGCCGGGGCCGACAGGGCCGTAGGCGGCCGCGGCGCCGTCCTGCCACGGGCTTGCGGCGCCCGCTGCGGCGCGGCCGCGCTGCGTGGTCAGCTGGCGGATCAGCGACATCACCCGCCCGTCCACCCGGCCGAACGGCGTGCCGCCGCCGACGGCGCCTTGGCGCTGCGGTGCGCCGGGTTCTTCGCTCAACGCAGCGCCGCGG
>NZ_CAXFDV010000620.1:0-5380 GCF_964001545.1 uncultured Aquincola sp. | reverse complement strand
TCGACCAGCCATTGCGTCTCGACCTCGAAGGCGGTGGCGTACAGCTGCTTCAAGTCTTCGGGCACGCGGTCGATGCGGCGCAGCGAACCATCGAAGTGCTTGAGGTCCATCACCATCACGTCGTCCCACAGGCCGAGCTTCTTCAGATCACGCACGAGGTACTCGTTGATGACGGTGAACTCACCCGACAGGTTGGACTTGACCGACAGGTTGCCGAAGCAAGGCTCGATCGACGCATCCACACCCACGATGTTGGAGATGGTGGCGGTGGGTGCGATGGCCACGCAGTTGCTGTTGCGCATGCCATGGGTGGCGATACGCTGGCGCAGTGCGTCCCAGTCCAGCGTGGCTTCGGTATCAGCTTCCACATAGCCGCCGCGTTCTTCGGCCAGCATCTTCAGCGAGTCCAGCGGCAGCACGCCACGGTCCCACAGCGAGCCGCGATAGCTGCTGTAGCGGCCACGCTCGGCGGCCAGCTCGGTCGAGGCCCAGTAGGCCTGGTAGCACACGGCTTCCATCGAACGGTCGGCGAACTCCACCGCGGCCTGGCTGGCGTAGGGCGTGCGCAGCTGGTACAGCGCATCCTGGAAGCCCATGATGCCCAGGCCCACCGGACGATGGCGCAGGTTGCTGTCACGCGCCTTCTTGACCGCGTAGTAGTTGATGTCGATCACGTTGTCGAGCATGCGCATCGCGGTGGACACGGTGCGCTTGAGCTTGTCGTGGTCGATGCCGCCGTCCTTCAGGTGCTGGGCCAGGTTGACCGAGCCCAGGTTGCACACGGCGATCTCGCTGTCGCTGGTGTTCAGCGTGATCTCGGTGCACAGGTTGGACGAGTGCACCACGCCCACGTGCTGCTGCGGGCTGCGCACGTTGCAGGCGTCCTTGAAGGTGATCCAGGGATGGCCGGTCTCGAACAGCATCGACAGCATCTTGCGCCACAGGTCCTTGGCCGGCATGCGCTTGAACAGCTTGATCTCGCCACGGTCGGCCTTGGCTTCATAGGCCACGTAGGCTTCTTCGAAGGCCTTGCCGATCTTGTCGTGCAGGTCGGGGCAGGTGGAGGGCGAGAACAGCGTCCAGTCGCCACCTTCCATCACGCGCTTCATGAACAGGTCGGGAATCCAGTTCGCCGTGTTCATGTCGTGGGTGCGGCGGCGGTCGTCGCCGGTGTTCTTGCGCAGCTCCAGGAACTCTTCGATGTCCAGGTGCCAGGTCTCGAGGTACGCGCACACCGCGCCCTTGCGCTTGCCGCCCTGGTTCACGGCCACGGCCGTGTCGTTGACCACCTTCAGGAACGGCACCACGCCCTGGCTCTTGCCGTTGGTGCCCTTGATGTAGGAGCCCAGCGCACGCACGTTGGTCCAGTCGTTGCCCAGGCCACCGGCGAACTTGGACAGCAGCGCATTTTCCTTCAGCGCTTCATAGATGCCGTCGAGGTCGTCGGCCACCGTGGTCAGGTAGCAGCTGGACAGCTGCGAACGACGGGTGCCGGCATTGAACAGCGTGGGCGTGCTCGACATGAAGTCGAAGGTCGACAGCACGTTGTAGAACTCGACGGCACGCGCCTCGCGGTCGATCTCGTTCAGCGACAGGCCCATGGCCACGCGCATGAAGAAGGCCTGCGGCAGCTCGATGCGGGTTTCGTTGACGTGCAGGAAGTAGCGGTCGTACAGCGTCTGCAGGCCGAGGTAGTCGAACTGCAGGTCGCGCTCGGCCTTCAGGGCCGCGCCCAGGCGGGCCAGGTCGAACTGCATCAGCTTCTCGTCCAGCAGCTCGGCCTGCACGCCCTTCTTGATGAAGGTCGGGAAGTACTCGGCGTACTGCGTGGCCATGTCGGCCTGCATGGCCTCGAAGCCCAGCACTTCCTTGCGGATGGTATGCAGCAGCAGGCGGGCGGTGGCGCGGGTGTAGCCGGGGTCCTTCTCGATCAGCGTGCGGGCGGCCAGGATGGCGGCCTTGTGCACTTCTTCGATGGGCACGCCGTCGTACAGGTTGCGGCGGGTTTCAGAGAGGATGGGCTCGGGGCGGATGTCGGCACCCAGGTCGGCACAGGCCGACTCCACCAGCATCTGCAGGCGCGCATCGTCCAGCGGCACGCGCACGCCGTTCTCGGTGACGAACAGCGCATGCGGGGTCGCGGTTTCGGCCGGCGCCACCTGGCGGGCACGCTCCTGCGAACGGCGCTCGCGGTACAGCACATAGGCACGCGCCACTTCATGGTGGCCACCGCGCATCAGGCCCAGTTCCACCTGGTCCTGCACGTCCTCGATGTGGAAGGTGCCGCCACCCGGGCGCGAGCGCAGCAGCGCACGCACCACGTTCTCGGTCAGGCCGTCCACCGTCTCGCGCACGCTGGCCGAGGCCGCGCCCTGGGTGCCGTGCACCGCCAGGAAGGCCTTCATCAGCGCGACGGCGATCTTGTTGGGCTCGAAGGCCACCACCGCGCCGTTGCGGCGCAGGATCTGGTAGCCCTGGTAGGCGGGTGCGGCGGTGCTGGCGGCCGTCGCACGGGCGGGGGACGTCGGCAACACCGGGGACGACGCCGGGGAACTGGCTGTGGCGTGCATAAAGCGCTTCTCCTGTCTTGGTGTTAGAGATCGAGGATCGAGAAAAATCGGCGAAAGGCGGAGCCAGACCAGGCGCGATGGCGTGCCTGGCCGACAGACCTTGGGCGAAGAGGGGTACGGCTGAAAAGGGACTGCCCCGGCGGCCGCCGAACGGCGGTGCGGGGTGGCGCAGAGGCGGCTTACGGGCTGCGGCTGTGCCGATGCAGTACCGTAAGAATAGCACTAGATCTAGTGCTTGCCAGTGGTTTAGACACTATCCGTAGCGATGTGGGGCCATCCCAGCCTCACCCCTTGACGGGCCGCGATTTCCTCGGCCCGCTTCCAGTCGAAACCGCTGCCCGGATCCTGTTTGCGCCCCGGCGCCACATGCTCATGGCCCGCCACGTCGCGCAGCGGATAGGCCGCCGCCAGCGCCGCCAGCAGCGGCCCCAGCGCGGTGTACTGGGCAGGCTCGAAGGGCGTGCCTTCCAGACCTTCCAGCTCGATGCCGATCGAGTAGTCGTTGCAGTTGGCCCGGCCGCGCCAGGCCGACTGGCCCGCATGCCAGGCGCGCCGGTCGCAGGACACGAACTGCAGCACCTGGCCATCGCGCCGGATGACGAAATGCGCCGACACCTGCATGCCGCGGATCTGCCCGAAGTAGGGGTGCGCGTCCCAGTCCAGCGTGTTGGTGAAGAGGCGCTCGATCTCGTCGCCGCCATACACCCCCGGCGGCAGGCTGATGGAGTGCAGCACCACCAGCGAAGGCGCTTCGCCGGCCGGCCGCTCGCCGTGGTTGGGTGAAGCCACCTGGCGCGCACCGCCCCACCAGCCGGCCTGCAGCGCGGGCACGGGCGCGCGCTCAGTCATCACACGCCATCATCGCCCTCGGCGGCCGCTTCGGCGCCCGTCAGACCGGCGGTGACGCCCAGCCGCGCCATGCGGTAGCGCATCTGCCGCAGCGACAAGCCCAGGCTGGCGCCGGCCGCCGTGCGGTTGTAGCGGTGGCGCTCCAGCGCGCGGGCCAGGATGTCACGCTCCACCTCGTCGAGGTAGGCCGCCAGGTCGGTGGGCAGCGGCACGTCCACCGGCGCCGGCCGCGGCTCGGGCAGCGGCAGGCCGGCCAGGTCGTCGCTGTACTGCGTGTCGCCGAAGGCGGCGTCGGGCAGGCCCAGGTCGTCGCGGCCGATCAGGTCGCCGCCCGACAAGGCCACGGCCCGCTGCAGCAGGTTTTCCAGCTCGCGCACGTTGCCGGGAAAGGCATAGCGCGCCAGGTGCTCGAAGGCGGCGTCGCTCAGGCGCGGCGCAGGCTGCACGCCGGCATCGCGCGCGATGCGCTCCAGCACCGCGGCGCTGATGGGCCGCAGGTCGTCCAGCCGCTCACGCAGCGCCGGCACGCGGATCTGGATCACGTTGAGGCGGTAGAACAGGTCTTGCCGGAAGCGGCCGGCCTGCACCTCGGCCTGCAGGTCTTTGTGGGTGGCACTGACGATGCGCACGTTCACCTGCGCCTCGTTCACTGCGCCCACCGGTCGCACCGCGCGCTCCTGGATGGCGCGCAGCAGCTTGCTCTGCATCGACAGCGGCAGGTCGCCGATCTCGTCGAGGAACAGGGTGCCGCCATGCGCGGCCTGGAAAAAGCCTTCTCGGTCGTCGGCCGCGCCGGTGAAGGCGCCCTTGCGGTAGCCGAAGAATTCGGCCTCCAGCAGGTTCTCGGGGATGGCGCCGCAATTGACCGCGATGAAGGGCCCGCTGCCGCGTGCGCTGACCTTGTGGATGGCACTGGCCACCAGTTCCTTGCCGGTGCCCGATTCGCCCTGCACCAGCACCGGCGCCATGCTGCGCGACACCTTCTCGATCAGCGCGCGCACCTGCTGCATCGCCGGGCTGTGGCCCACCAGGCGGGCCAGTGCGGCCGCGTGTGCCGTGGTGGGCGTGGGCGCGGCGGCAGGCGGCACCGCCGGCGCCCGGGCGGGCGCGGCCGCCAGGGGTTCGGCCGCCCTGCCCCGCGGCGCGGCAGGCACGCCTTCGAGCAGCGCGGAAGGCAGCTGCCCCGGCACCACCGTGGGCACCGGCTGGCTGCTGCGGCCCAGTGCCGAGCCCACCACCGCACGAAACTGCCGCAGGTCCACCGGCTTGGTGAGGTAGTCGTAAGCGCCCGACTTCAAGGCCTCCACCGCGTTCTCGGCCGAGCCGTAGGCGGTGATGACGATGGCCTTTTCGGGGCGGGCGTTCTGCTCGATGTGGCGCAGCAGGTCGAGCCCGCTGCCGTCGGGCAGCCGCATGTCCGTGATCACCGCGCTGTACTGGCGGCCAGCCAGACGGGCCAGCGCGTCTTCCACCGTGCCGGCGGTTTCCACGTCGTAGCCCTCGCGCACCAGCGTCAGCTCGTAGAGCGTGCGCAGGTCGGGTTCGTCGTCCACCACGAGCAGGCTGAAGGGCGAGGTGGTGGTCATGGCGTGCTCGGTGCGGGTTGATCGGCCGCCAGCGGCATCGTCATCGAGAACGCATTGCGCCCCGGCGCGTCCGCGGGCCGCCATTGGTAGTCGATGCTGGCGCCATACCGCTCGCACAGCTCGCGGCAAATATACAAGCCGAGGCCGGTGCCCCGGCTGCGGGTGGAAAAGAAGGGCTCGAAGAGGTGCCGCTCCACGTCGGGCGGTATCGGTGGTCCGTCGCTCGAGACTTCGAGCCGCACCTGGCCGGCCCCCTCGTGCGCCAGCAGCACCTGCACCGCGCCCGGCGCCGCGCTGGCATGGCGCTGGGCGTTGTCCAGCAGGTTCACCAGCACCCGGCGCAGGTGGTCGAGGTCGAAGCGCACCGGCAGCGGC
>NZ_CAXFDV010000619.1:0-2641 GCF_964001545.1 uncultured Aquincola sp. | reverse complement strand
GTGCGCGACGTGGCGGCCGACCCCGACCTGCTGGGCAAGCCCATCGGCCGCGACCTGGCCCTGGGCCGGCCCAGCGTGGCGCGGCGCGACGGCGTGGCCGGCGCCATCGGGCGCTTCCGACAGCTGATCGCCGCGGCCTCGCAGGCGGTGCCCGACTGCCCGGGGGCCGAGAAGCTGCGCACGCTGGTGCGGCTGGAGAGCGAGCGCCTGGTGCCCAGCGCCTTGTGCGCCGAGTGGATGGCGTCGGCGGCCTGAAGCCGGGCGCCCCTCCCGCATGCCGCCTTCTTCCCCCGCCGCCCGCCCGCCGCCCGTGGGCCCATCCCCCGGCGCCGGCCCGTGGCGCCGCTGGCAGGCCCGCTGGCAGCAGTGGCGCGACGGCTGCCTGGCCAGCCCGGGCTTCCAGCGCTGGGCCGCCGCCAACCCGCTGACGCGCCCGATCGCCCGCCGCAGGGCGCAGCAGCTGTTCGACCTGATGGCCGGCTTCGTCTATTCGCAGGTGCTGCTGGCCTGCGTGCGGCTGCGGGCCTTCGACCTGCTGGCGCTGGGCCCGCAGCCCCTGGCCGCTTTGGCCACCGCCTGGCGCCTGCCCGAGCCCGCTGCCGCCCGCCTGCTGGACGCCGCGGTGGCGTTGCGCCTGCTGGAACACCGCGGCGCCGCCGGCTATGGCCTGGGCCCGCTGGGTGCGCCCATGGTGGGCAACGCCGGCCTGGCCGCGATGGTGGAACACCATGCCGCGCTGTATGCCGACCTGCACGACCCGCTGGCCCTGCTGCGCGGGGGCGCGTCGGGGCAGGGCGGGGCGCAGGGTGAGCAAGAAGGCCCGCAGGCCGCGCTGGCCGGTTACTGGCCCTACGCCGCCACCCGCGACGCCCGCGGCCTGGCCACCGACCAGGTGGCCGCCTATTCGGCGCTGATGGCGGCTTCGCAGCCGCTGGTGGCCGGCGAGATCCTGGACGCCTACGACTTCCGTCGTCACCGCTGCGTGCTGGACGTGGCCGGCGGCGACGGCAGCTTCCTGGCCAGCGTACATGCGCGCCACCCCGGGCTGCAGCTCATCCTCTTCGACCTGCCTGCGGTGGTGGCGCGGCCCAGTCCGCGGCTGCCGGCGGCGGCACAGCGCGTGGGCGGCGACTTCCGGCTGCAGCCGCTGCCGCGCGGCGCCGACCTGCTGACCCTGGTGCGCGTGGTGCACGACCACGACGACGTCACCGTGCAAGCCCTGCTGCGCGCCGCGTTCGAGGCGCTGCCGCCGGGCGGCCGCCTGCTGCTGGCCGAGCCCATGGCCGGCACGCCCGGCGCGCAGGCCATGGGCGATGCGTACTTCGGCCTCTACTTGCTGGCGATGGGCCGCGGCCGGCCGCGCACGGCCGCCCAGCTGACGGCACTGATGCAGGCCGCCGGCTTTGCCGGCGTGCGCCAGCTGCGCACCCGGCTGCCCCTGCAGTGCAGCATTATGGCTGGGTGTAAATCGTAGTTGACACTCTAAGAGTGAAGCGTATCCTGACAGTCATGGCATCCGCAGTTCACCCCGCTTCCTTGAACCCCGGCACCGGGCTGCACAGCCTGGCCGTGGTGCTGGAAGAACCCGGCCGGCTGTCGCTCAGCGACCTGCCGCTGGCCGACCCCACCGACGCCGACGTGGTGGTGGACGTGGAATGGAGCGGCATCAGCACCGGCACCGAACGCCTGCTGTGGAACGGCCGCATGCCGGCCTTCCCGGGCATGGGCTATCCGCTGGTGCCGGGCTATGAATCGGTGGGCCGCGTGGTGCAGGCCGGCCCGGCCGCCGGTCGCCGCGTGGGTGAGCGTGTGTTCGTGCCCGGTGCCCGCTGCTTCGGCGACGTGCGCGGCCTCTTCGGCGGTGCCGCGGCCTGCCTGGTGGTGCCCGGCGCGCGCACGCTGCCGGTGGCCGAGCACCTGGGCGAACAGGCGGTGCTGATGGCGCTGGCCGCCACGGCCTACCACTCGGTGGCCGGCGGCGGCAAGCGCGACCCCATCGTGGCGCCCGACCTCATCGTCGGCCATGGCGTGCTGGGCCGCCTGCTGGCGCGCATGACGGTGGCCGCCGGCCTGCCGCCGCCCACGGTGTGGGAGCGTGAACCCGGCCGCTGCGGCGGTGCCGAGGGCTACCCGGTGATGCACCCCGACGCCGACACGCGCCGCGACTACCGCGCAATCTACGACGTCAGCGGCGACGCCGGGATCATCGACACGCTGGTGATGCGCCTGGCGCCCGGCGGCGAGATCGTGCTCGCGGGCTTTTACAGCCAGCCGCTTCAATTTGCATTTGCACCCGCCTTCATGCGCGAAGTGCAGATCCGCTGCGCCGCCGAGTGGCAGCGGCCCGACCTGCTGGCGGTCAAGGAGCTGGTGGACACCGGCCGTGTCTCGCTGGACGGCCTGATCACCCACCACGAGCTGGCCGCCCATGCCGCGGGCGCCTACGCCACGGCCTTTGGCGACAGCGCCTGCCTCAAGATGGTCCTGGACTGGAGACACCACGCATGAACGCCGACCCGGTCAACAAGCCCGAAACGCAGATCATTGCCATCTATGGCAAGGGCGGCATCGGCAAGAGCTTCACCCTGGCCAACCTCAGCTACATGATGGCCCAGCAGGGCAAGAAGGTGCTGCTGATCGG
>NZ_CAXFDV010000618.1:0-10311 GCF_964001545.1 uncultured Aquincola sp. | reverse complement strand
GGCCGCCGTGCAGGCCGCCGGCCTGCAGGCCGACACCGGCGCCTGAGGACGGGCAACTCGCCGCCAAGTGCTGCCGCAACGTCTACGACAGCGCCTCGCGCACCACCTCGGGATGCTTGCGCGCAATGCGGATCAGGGCCTGCGCCGCACCCGACGGTGAGCGACGCCCCTGTTCCCACTCTTGCAGCGTGCGCTTGGAGATGCTCAGTGCAGAAGCAAACTCCGACTGGGACAAGCCGGTGCTCTGACGTCGCGGCAGCATTGGTGAAAGACCTCTGCCGCAAGCGCTGCTGCTCGATGCCTACCTGGGCCCCACCAGCCACCCCACCCACCGCGGCCGCCAGGCCAGCAGCAGGGCCAGGCTGATCGCGGCGACGGCCAGGGACATGACCCACACCAGCGCGGCCATCGACGGGTGGTCGGCAGCCAGGCACAGGGCCAGCGAGGCGGCCAGGGCCAGTGCGCCCAGCGTGCGCAGCAGGCGGGCGGTGGCGGGCGCAGGGGCCTGGGTGGGGCGCACCTGCTGCCAGTGCACCTCCATCGCCAGCGCCAGCCAGCCCAGGCCGATGAAGCTGCACAGCAGCGCGCCGGCCAGCAGTGCGGACTCAGGCATGGCCGGCCTCCGGCATCGGGGTGGCGCCGGTGCTCACCGGCACCGACTCGGCACCGGCCGGGGCCGCCGCCCGCGCGCGCCGGCGCAGGTGGCGCGCGGCGCCGGCCGCCACCGCGGCGGTGGCCAGCAGCACCAGGTCCACGCCGGCCACCGGCCAGTAGCCTTCGGCCAGCGTCTTGATCAGGTGGTCGCCGGTGGTCACGGCATTGAGCACCACGGCGGCCACGGCCAGCACGGCGATAGCCACGCATTGCTCGGCCCAGGCGGGGGCGATGCGGGCCTGGCGCACCGGCGCCGTGCGCCACCAGGCATGGCAGAAGGCCAGCACCCAGGCGGCCCAGAAGAGGCCTTCTTCCCAGTCGCCGCGGGCGGGCAGCGCCTCGGGCAGCAGGCGGTTGGCCACCAGCACGCCAGCGGTGGCCGCCACCATGCCGGTGACGGTGGTCACGGCCAGTGCGTCCACCACGCGGCTGCCGGCCTGGCCCTTGGCGGCATGCTGCTTCTTGCGCTTTTCCACGAAGAAGACGAAGCCGGTGGCAATGCACACACAACCCGCCAGCCCGCCCGCGAAGTACAGCACCCGCAGCAGCCAGTGGCGGAAGTGCTGCAGGTGCAGGCCGGTGATGAAGTTGTTGATGCCGTCCACCATCGAGGGCGGTTCGTCCTCGCGGATCACCTCGCCGGTGGGGCCCTTGAAGTGGATGCCTTCGCCGGTCAGCGTCACACGGTCGGTGCCGGCGCGGTACACGCTGACGGTGGCGTTGGCATCGCCCACGTGGTGCACGGTGAGCATGCCCACCTCGCCGGCCATGCCGCGGGCGGCCCAGCGGCGCTGAGCCTCGGCCACCATCGCATCCACCGAAGCCAGCGAAGCCGGAATGCCGGCGGCCTCGTCGGGCAGGCCGGTGCGGGCGGCCTCGGCCTTGGCATGGGCGTCGTGCAGCGGCTGCAGCAGCGTGCTGCCGATCGGGAAGTACATCGCCGCGAAGATGATCAGCCCCGACAGCGCGAACATGAAGTGAAAGGGCAGGGCCACCACGCCGGTGAGGTTGTGCAGGTCGAGCGCACTGCGCTGCGTGTGCTTGCGCGGCCGGAAAGTGAACAGCTCGCGCAAGAGGCGCCGGTGCATCACCACGCCGCTGACCAGCGCGGCCAGCATCACCAGCGCCGCCAGGCCGACGATCCACATGCCCAGGTCTTTCCAGTGCAGGTGCAGGCTGTAGTGCATCGGGTAGAAGAACTGGCTGCCCAGCTTCAGCCGGTCGTCAGGCAGGGCCTGGCCGGTGCGCGGGTCGACGGTGCCCACCACGTACACATGGTCGTCATGCGGGTTCTTCGGGTTCGGCACCTCGAAGCCCGACCACACCGTGAGCACCGGGTCGCGATGCGTGGTGTAGGCGCCCCATTCATGCAGCGGCAGCGTGGCCGGCAGCGCGCCGGTGCTGCGGCTGCGGGCTTCTTCCATCGTCAGCGCCGTGGGCTGCAGGCGGCGGAAGGCCGGCTCCAGCAGCCGGTCGAAGGACGGCATCGGCTGCGGCTCGAAGCGGGTGGCCGGGATGGCCCAGCGGTCGATCTCGCGGTCGTACACCGACAGCGAGCCGAAGAAGAACACGGCCATCAGCACGAAGCCCAGCACCAGGCCGAACCAGGTGTGCATCCAGGCCATCGATTGGCGGAAGGTGGAGAACATGGCGGCGGCTCCGTGAGATCAGGCCAGGGGCTGGGCCAGCCACCAGGCGGCCGCCATGCTGCATGCTGCGCCGCCCAGCAGCACGGCCCACAGGCCCAGCAGCCGCCGGGCCGCGAAGGCCCAGCAGAACAGGCCCAGGAACAGCAGAAAGGCGAGCAGGAAGACGAGCTTCTCCGCTTCTTCAAAGCCCATGCCGCCGCGCACCAGCAGCACGATGCCCAGCGCGCAGGCGCCGTAGGTGAAGGCATAGCTGCCGCCCAGGGCGGCCAGCAGGCGTGAAGCGATGTGGAGCGGCCCGGGCGGGCGTGCGTGTGCCATCTGGTGGGGCTGCTGGAAAGCGATGGCACAGCAGCGGAGTGAGAACGATTCGCAACTATAAGCTGCCCGTGGCTCCCTCGCTACCATGGCCTTACACCACCCCACGACACACCGTGAACTACCTGATCTTTGACCTGAGCGACAGCACCGACGGCATCCACACGCTGGAGGCCATGGCCTCCACCCGGGCCGACCAGCGGGCCGCCGTGCAGGCCGAGGTGGAGCAGGTGCTGGACTGGGCCTGGCAGGCGTTTGCCCACAGCCACGGCCCGGTGGACGAAGGCGGCGACTGGGACCACGACCTGCAGCAGCAGGACGAGGGCGGCTGGCACACGGTGACGCTGACGCTCAGCGCGTCACAGGCCTTTCTCGAAGCCTTCCAGGCGCGCTTCGGCGTGCCGGGCGAAGAGGACTGAAAAACCCAAGGCGGCCGCTCAGGCCGCCTGAAGCGCTTGCGCCATCTGCTGCAGGTCGATCAGCGGCAGCATGCGTTCGGTCTCGGCTTCGCCCACCAGCACCATGGAGCGGCGCGGCTGGCCCGGCTGCCAGCGGGCGCGTTCGATGGCGGCCAGCGCCGGCACCGCAAAGCCCACCGGCGCGCCGCCCACTTCCACCACCAGCACGCTGGCGGCGGGCGTCACCTCGGGCGGCGGGCCGCCCAGCAGCCGGCTCAGGCACATCACCGGGATGGCGCGGCCGCGGTGCAGCGTCACGCCCAGCATCGGGCCGCTGCCGGCAAAGCGCGCCAGGTCGGGCGTGTAGCACAGGATCTCGCGCACCTGGTCCAGCGGTGTGGCGGTTTCGCTGCCCAGCACGAAGGTGACCAGCAGCCGGCCGCGGGTGTCGGCCGCGTGGGCCGAGGCCGGGCCGGCCACCTGGCGCGCGGCCGGCGGTCGGCCGGCCGAGGCGATGCGCAGCAGCTCGTCGTGCGCGCACAGCGCCTCGATGGACAGCAGCATCACCGGCGTGCCGGGCAGCTCGCCCGGCGCCTGCATCACGCCATGGAACAGCGTGTGCTGCGGCATGGCCAGCGCCGGCAGCGGCACCACACCGCCCGGCGCGCGGTCGACCATGTCCACCACCTCGTCCACCATCAAGGCCAGCGGGCCGGTGGGCAGCTGCACCACCACCGCCTGCGGCGGCGTGCGCCGGGCGCCGGCGGCCAGGCCGACCACGGCCAGCAGGTCCACCGCCGGCACCGGCCCCAGGGTGCTGGCCGCCACGCCGCGGCACACGCCCTGCGCCAGTGCGGTGTGGGTGTCCAGCTGCGGGTCGGCCAGGGTGGATTGCACCGCCACCGCGTCGATGGCCATCAGCACCTTGTCGCAACGCAGCAGCAGCGTGGGCACCGGGCGGCCGGTGGTGCCGATGCCGGCCGGGGCGCCGGTGGCGGCATGCTCGGGCACCATCGGCGCGCCGCACAGCGCGCCCAGCGCCTGCGGCAGCAGCACGCTGCAGCGCTGGCCATCGTCGGCGGTGATGCAGTGGCTGAAAATCAGCGGCGCATCGCAGGCCGGCAGCATCTGCGAGCCTTCTTCGGGCCGGGCGGAGAACACGCTGTCCACCCCATCGGCCAGCAGCCCCAGCAGGCCGCGGTGGCCGCAGGGCTGCTCATGCGCCATCACCACCACGCAGGCCCCTTGCCCGGCGGGGGCGGTGGCCTGGCCCAGCATGCTGCGCAAGTCGATCACCGGCACCGTGCGGCCACGCAGGTCGATGCCGCCCAGCAGCCCCGGCACCTGGCAGGGCAGGGCGGTGAGCGGCGCCAGCGGCAGCACTTCGCGCAGCGCCGTCATCGGCAGCGCCAGCCGCAGCGCCCCGAGCGAGAAGCTGCCGTAACGCCCGGGCGCTGCCACCGGGGCCTGCACCGCTTCGGTCATGACGCCTGCGCCGGGCCCGACAGGGCCTGGATGATGCGGGTGACTTCCTGCGCCGTGTGACGCTGCTGCTCGGCCGCGCCGGCGATGGCCTGCACGCTGGTGCCGGTGCGTTGCACGCTGCTCAGAATGCCTTCGAAGCTCTGCGCCGCATGGGCGCTGACGCCCGCGCCGCGTTCGACTTCCACCGCCGATTGCGCGATCAGCGCCGCGATCTCGCGCGCGGCGTGCGAGCTGCGCTCGGCCAGCTTGCGCACCTCGCCGGCCACCACCGAGAAGCCCACGCCATGCTCGCCGGCGCGCGCCGCCTCGATGGCCGCATTGAAGGCCAGCAGGTTGGTCTGGCCGGCGATGTCGCCGATGGTGCGCACGATCTCCGACACCCGGTTGGAGCCCGACTGGATGGCCGCGATCGCCGCCTGCGCCTGCTGCAGCGCCTCGGCGCCGGTCCTGGCGGCGCCCGAAGACTGCTGCGCCAGCTCGGCCGCCACGCCCGAGTGGCTGGCGATCTGGCCGATGGTGTCCAGCAGCTGCAGCACGCGCTGGCGCATCTCTTCGCTCTGGGCGGCGATGCGGTGCTCCAGCATCACTTCGTTGGTGACGTCGAAGGCGTACTTCACCACCTTGGTGATCTGGCCGTTGAGGTCGCGGATGGGGCTGTAGGTGGCCTGGATCCACACGTCGCGGTCGAACTTGCCGACGCGGTGGAAGCGGTTGCTGATGAATTCGCCCTCGCCCAGCCGCAACCAGAAGTCGCGGTAGTCGGTCGAGCGCACATAGTCGGGCGGGCAGAAGATGCTGTGGTGCTGGCCCTGGATCTCGCGCAGCGTGTAGCCCATGGCCGCCAGGAAATTGCGGTTGGCATGCAGCACGTTGCCGCCGAGGTCGAACTCCACCACCGCCTGGCCCAGGTCGATGGCCTGCACCTTGGCCTCGAACTCGGCCGCGCGCAGCTTGGTGGCCGTCACGTCGTTGGCGAACTTCACCACCTTCACCGGCCGGCCCAGCGGGTCGAAGATCGGGTTGTAGGTGGCGCGGATCCACACCTCGCGGCCGCCCTTGCCCACGCGCTTGTATTCGCCGGCCTCGAACTCGCCGCGGCCCAGCCGCTCCCAGAAGGCCTCGTAGGCGGCGCAGGCCGCATCGGCCGGCGGCACGAACATGCGGTGGTGGCGGCCGCGGATCTCGTCCAGCGTGTAGCCCGTCAGGCTGGTGAAGTTCTCGTTGGCATGCAGCACATGGCCGTGCAGGTCGAATTCGATCACCGCCTGCGCCCGGTCGATGGCGCTGAGCTTGCCTGCCGCATCCAGCCGCGCAAGCTTGGCCGCGGTGATGTCCTGCGCGATCAGCAGCACCTTGGCCAGCTGGCCGTCCAGGCCCATCACCGGCGTCATCGCGGCGCTGAACCACACCTCGCGGTCGCCGGCGCCGCGGCGGCGGATCTCGTCGGCCACGGTGCGGCCTTCGCGCAGCAGCCGCCAGCGCTCGATGTAGCCGGGGTCGCGCCGGGTCTCGTCGAACAGGATCAGGCTTTCGCTCTGGCCGACCAGGCTGGCCTGGTCGTAGCCCAGCGACTTGAGCATCAGGTCGTTGGCCAGCAGGATGCGGCCGCTGGCGTCGAACTCCATCAGGCCGCTGCTGGCCGACACGGCCGCCAGGCGCGCCTGGGTTTCCAGCGCGGCCATGCGCGCGGCCGAGATGTCGGTGCAGTACTTCACCACCTTGGTGGGGTGGCCGTCGAGGTCGAGGATGGGGTTGTAGCTGGCCTGCAGCCACACCCGCTTGCCGTGCTTGCCCACGCGCAGGTACTGGCCGCTGTCGAACTCGCCATTGCCCAGCTTCTGCCAGAAGGCGCGGTAGGCGCCGCCCTGCGATTCTTCGGGCTCCACGAACAGGCGGTGGTGCTGGCCCACCACTTCATCGCGGCTGTAGCCGGTCAGCGCCAGGAAGTTGTCGTTGACCGCCAGCACCTGGCCGGCCAGGTCGAACTCGATCACCCCCTGCGAGCGTGAGATGGCCGCCACCCGGCCGTCGTCTTCCATCGCCTTGAGCTTGGCGGCGGTGATGTCGGTGGCCAGCATCACCACGTGGGCAGCGCAGCCCTGGTCGTTGGGCACCGGCAGGTAGCTGGCCTGCAGCCACAGGATGCGGCCGTTGCGGTGCAGGCGCATGAATTCGCCCTGCTGCGGCCGGCCGGCGGCCAGCGCCTGCCAGAACTCGTCGCTGCCGGCTTCGTTTGGCAGTTCTGCCGGGCACAGCAGGCGATGGTGCTGTCCGATCAGTTCGTCGGGCCCGTAACCCGTCAGCGCCAGAAAGCGCTCGTTGGCTTCCATGATGCGGCCCTGCAGGTCGAACTGCACCAGGGCCTGATGGCGCATCAGCGTGTGCAGCAGCCCGGCTGCGCGCTGTGCCAGGGGGTCTTGGGCCTGCTGCAGGGCCTGGTTTTCAGCGGAGGTGTGGACCGACATCGTGGGGACTCAAAGCTGGTGAACTGACATGCCGGCGCTGGGTGCCCAGATGGCGCCAAGGCGCAGGTGTGAGTGAAATCGGCCCACCGCGGCGAAACTTGAGTCATAGATGATCGACGTAGCGTGAACTGCGTGGATACATCAGCAGCCGCGGGTTTGGCCTTCGCCACAATGGGCCATGACCCGCATGACCTCTTTGCCCGGGCCGCTGGCCCTTGGCCTGGCCGGCGCGCTGCTGCTGGCCGGCTGCGCCACGCCGCCGCCTTCCACCCCCTCCGCCGCGGCTGCTGACACCACCACCCCGGCTTCAGGCGCCCGGCCGCCGGTGGCGCCGGCCCCTTCGCAGGCGGCCGCCGACCTGGCCCAACAACGTGAGGGCTTTGCCCGCTGGGTGGCGGGCTTCCGCACCAGCGCGCTGGCGGCCGGCATCAGCGAAGCCACGCTGCGCGCGGCGCTGGACACCGCCGAGTTCCAGCCGCGCGTGGTGCAGCTGGATGGCGCACAGCCCGAGTTCACCCGCCCCGTGTGGGACTACCTGGACAACACGGTGACGCCCCAGCGCGTGGCCCTGGGCCGCGAGAAGCTGGCCCAGCTGCGGGCCGAGGCCGATGCCGCCGCCGCCCGCTACGGCGTGCCGCCGGCCATCGTCACGGCCATCTGGGGCATGGAAAGCAACTACGGCAGCAACTACGGCAGCACGCCCACGGTGGACGCATTGGCCACGCTGGGCTTCGAGGGCCGGCGCGAAGCCTGGGCCCGCGGCCAGCTATTGGCGGCGCTCAAGATCATCCAGGCCGGCGACATCGACCATGCGCACATGGTGGGCAGCTGGGCCGGCGCCATGGGGCAGACGCAGTTCCTGCCGTCCAACTTCCTGGCCTATGCGGTGGATGCGGATGGCGACGGCCGCCGCGACATCTGGGGCAGCATGGCCGACGTGATGGCCAGCACCGCCAACTTCCTGGCGCAGTCGGGCTGGCGCGCCGGCCAGCCCTGGGGTGTGGAAGTGGTGCTGCCGCCGGGCTTCGACCTGGCCCGCGCCGACGGCCAGCAGCGGCAGGCTGCCAGCGCCTGGGCCGCCGAAGGCGTGCGCGGCATGGCCGACGCACCGCTGCCCGAGCTGCCGGATGCCGCGCTGCTGCTGCCGGCCGGCGCACGCGGCCCGGCCTTTCTGGTGGGGCCCAACTTCCGCGCCATCCTGCGCTACAACAACGCCACCAGCTATGCACTGGCGGTGGGCCTGCTGGCGCAGCAGATCGACGGCGGGCCGGGCGTGCAGGCCGCCTGGCCGCGCGACCTGCAGCCTTTGTCTCGCACGCAGCTGCGGGCGCTGCAGACGGCGTTGTCGGCCAGGGGCTTCGATGCCGGCGCGGCCGATGGCGTGATGGGCCCCGCCACCCGCGAGGCGCTGCGCCGCTGGCAGCGCAGCGTGGGCCTGCCGGCCGATGGTTACCCCGACGCGGCGCAGCTGCAGCGGCTGCAGCAGCCTTAGCCGCTGCCGGCACGGCCGGGCGCTGTGCGCCCGCCAGGCGGGATAACCCCGTCTGCGGCCCGCGCCGCCCCGGCCTATGCTGCGCCGCGCCGGCCGGCCGGCGGCGCAGGTGGGCAGCAGATCGGGGGCCGCAGATGCAGATCATCGCGACGGAAACAAGGGCGCCACGCGCCGCGGCGCAACAGGTGGCCGCGATGCCCGAAGCCATGGCTGGCGTGGTGGCGTCCATCGGCGACGCCGGCTTTTCGCAGCAGGCGCTGGCGCAGCTCAACCGCTGGATGCCCTTGTGCTGGTGGTCCATCTACCGGCTGTTCCACGATGCGCCGCCCACCATCCATGCCAATGGCAGCTTTGGCGTGGACGACGGCACCGCGCATTGCTGGCAGGTGTACCGCCAGCAGCTGTATCGGCAGGACCAGACCTTCCAGGCCGCGCGCGAACGCCTGGGCGGCGGCCAGGCGCCGCTGCTGGTGCACTGGGACGCGCGCGAGATCCCGGCCGAGCACCGCGCCCAGATCTACGACCGCCATGGCCTGCGTGAGCGCTTGTCCATCGTCTCGGCCGACGGTGGTGATGCGCTGCTGGCCATCAACCTGTACCGGCACCGCAGCCAGGCGGCGTTTGCCGACGACGAGATCGATGCCGTGGCCGCCACCGCGCGCCTGCTGCTGGCCTGCGTGCAGCGCCACCTGGCCACCGCCCGGCCCGACGTGATGCAGGCCCTGACCCCGCGCGAGCGCGAGGTGTGCGAACGCATGCTCAAGGGCTGGACCTACGACGGCATTGCCGCCGACCTGGGCCTGTCGGCCGCCACCGTCAAGACCTACCGCGACCGCGCCTTCGACCGGCTGGGCATCCACCACCGCAACGAGCTGTTCGCGCTGGTGGCGGGCGGGCTGGCCGCGTAGGCCGCGTCCCCGCCGGGGCGGACAGACGGCAGCGCCGCGGCGCTGATAGGCTGCTCTTTTTGGCACTGGGCACAAGGAGCGGGGCATGCGGTTGCAAGGCAGGGTGTACGTGGTCACGGGCGCGGGGCAGGGCATCGGCCTGGCCACCGCGCAGCGGCTGGCGGCCGAAGGCGCGGCGGTGGCGCTGTGCGACCTGTCGGCCGACGCGGTGCAGGCCGCCGCAGCCGAGCTGCGCCAGGGCGGCGCGCAGGCCGAGGCCCATGTGCTGAACGTGGCCGAGCGGACGGCGGTGGAGGCGATGGTGGCCGCGGTGCTGGCACGCTTCGGCCGCGTCGACGGCCTGGTGAACAACGCCGGCATCACCCGCGACGCGCGGCTGGTGAACATGAGCGAAGCGCAATGGGACGCGGTGATCGACGTCAACCTGAAGAGCGTGTTCCATTGCACCCAGGCGCTGCTGCCGGCGCTGCTGGCGCCGCGGGAGGGCGCGCAGGGCCGGGCCATCGTCAACACCGCTAGCATCACCGGCGTGTACGGCAACTTCGGCCAGGGCAACTATGCGGCGGCCAAGGCCGGTGTCATCGGCCTGACCAAGACCTGGGCGCGTGAGCTGGGGCCCAAGGGCATCCGCGTCAACGCGCTGGTGCCGGGCTCGGTGGCCACGCCGATGCTGATGGCCATTCCGCAGGCGGCGCTGGCCAACATCGAGCAGGCCTGCTGGTTGCGCCGCGTGGGCCAGCCGTCGGAGGTGGCGTCGGTGACCGCCTTTTTGCTGAGCGATGACGCGAGCTACGTGAACGGCACCAGCATCGAGGTGAGTGGCGGAGTTTCCATCTGACGTGTCCCCACCGGGGATGACAGCCGCGCCGGCCGCGGCGCACCACACTGCTTGCAGCACAACACGGAGACAAGCGCATGCAAGCGAACAAGCGACAACTGCTGGCC